>JAFXTJ010000030.1 GCA_017535945.1 Lachnospiraceae bacterium | reverse complement strand
TTTCAGGATACGATAGACCGCCAGATCCGGTTCGGTACTTCCGATATCTGGCAGGAACAGGAGCGGTTCGAGAATGAACTGGCCAGGCGCGATGCGATGGCGAGGCGGGAGACGCCGGCCCCCGTGGTGCAGGCGCAGGTACCGCTGCAGGTGGCACCCGTCATGGATCCGCCCCCGGAACCGGAGCTCTCCGGTAAGGATATGCGCAGCAAGCGCAGGCAGGCCAAAAAGAACATCGAAAAAGGAAAGAAGATCCAGAGGAACGTGACGGCGTATACCGTACCGATCCTTGCGTCCGAGTCGAAGCGGGCCGAAGAGCAGAGAACGCCGTATACGCCTGTGCCGGATGAGAACGTCTTTGCCAGAGTGTCTTCTTTATCCTTCAATGCGTATGAATTTACGCCGGAATTTGTCGGAGAGCATTTTGAGGCGGTGTTTGGCAAATACTCCGATATGGCGCGTTTTGACGAGATGTATTCCAACAAGGAGTCCGCTGCGTATCAGGCGCTGGACGATGCGCAGAAGGTACGCGCCGACGTCCTCCTCATCATCTTCACAAAGATGCATGACGCCTTTGTTTCCGCACTGCATGCGAACGGATTGAAACTGAACGAGGACGGGGGTGTCTCTCCCGATCCCAATGCGAATATCGAGGCAGATAGGGCGGAAAACGAGATCAAGGTGCGCATACTCAAAGACGAGATCCTTGATTCCGCGCAGACCGCGGAGCGCGTACTGAACAAGAAAGTGGACGATATGTTCACACCTCCGCCCATAACGGACGGGATGATCACCATGCAAAGAAACATGGCGGATACGGTCGACATGAATCTGGGCTGCCGCAGCGTGGAAAGCTATCGGATGGTCGGTGATCTTCAGACCTATATCGAAACAATGAGATCGCGGCTCACCGGAGATGACGCGGATGACAGGGCGGACACAGCGGACAGGATCCTGGTGAATTATGTCTCGATCGTCCAGAAAGCGGATCTGCTCGCCGCACGGTATGCCGCAGGGAGCGAACGGCTGCAGGATGCGGACGACAGCAGCCTGGTCGTGAAAAGGGCCAGGCAGCAGGCGGAGGAGATGCGTACGCAGTACGATCTCTTAAGCCGCAGACGGGAGATGATGGAGCATTGCGTGCAGCATCTGCTCGAGGGAAAAGAAGTCAGTGACGCGGAAGCGATCTTCCTCAAAGAGAAGTATCAATATGACGGAGCCTTTGCACAGAAGCAGCAAAGAGACTTCGATTCCGCCACCTGCTATAAAAGGATTTATTCTTCCCGGCGTGCCGCCTACGAAAAGGCGGTCGGGTCCGTCTTTCCCGATGAGGACAGCGCCCATTATCTCGACGGTACACGCGGGCGCATGATGATGCTCATGAAAGTCGCGGAGAGTGACGCGGATGAGGAAAAACAGGCGGAAGCCACCGAGCACAACGAGGCCATAGTGATCCTCGCCAAAGAGATCGATATGCTGGAGGAGGGGAGGAAGGCCCATCCTCGTGACCCGGGTGCTTATTCACAGATCGAGGATACCGTCGGCAGGGATCTCTCCGAACTGCTGCCGCCGTTATTGGATAAGATCATGAATTTTGATACCAGACGGCTGAACGGGGCGAGCGATGAGGAACTGCTCGCGATGCAGGAGGAGATCATCGATCTCAATCTCGCCGGACAGATGGTCACGGATCTGGCCAAATACAACGTCTCCTCCGAAGACCGTGTCTCGATCCGCGACCGGTATCTCGGGAAACCCAGGGAATTGCCGGAGGGGGCCACACCGGAGCAGAAAGCGGCCTATGACGAAGCGATCGTTCAGTTTCACAGAAAAAGCGCGATCTTCGGTGCCAAGTGCACGCTGATCCAGGGGGCGATGATGCAGGCGAGGAGTGTCGCTGTCCTGCATGCCCAGAAAACGGTGCAGCTGAAACCGGAGGATATTTTTTCCGCCGGGGAGATGAATAAGGTCGGCAGCCAGCTGCAGGGAGATACTCCGCAGGAACAGTGCAGAAACTATTTCGTTAAATACTACGGAATGGGGCAGACACAGATGGATGGCGGTACCACAAGACTCATGAACGGCCGCGATATCAAACAGTATGTGCTGGTGCATCAGAGTACGGAAAGAGAGGCGGAACACGAGGAGATCGTCAGCCGGCTGGATGATTTAAATGAATACATCGAATCGGAACTGTCCAATCTGAGGAAAACGGACCCCAAGGCATCGGTGGAGGATGCAGTCAAGGCTCTCATTGACCGGCGGAACGAGGTGCTGCCGGTGCTGACCGCGGAATTGAATTCCGGGGACATTTCCGATGAGGAAGCAAGAGAACTCCGGGCGGAGATCGAACGGATACAGTTTGAGCTCACAGAGATCCGTTTCATTCAGCCTCTCAGTAGAAATCATTTCACCCTTGCCGGATCCGAGAAACCTCTGATCTCCGAATCGATCTTCCGTTCCTACCACGCATACGAAGAAACGGATGCGGCACGCATGCTGACGGAGGATGAATACAAAAAAATGCTGGAGCAGCTCGCGGCGGATGCTTTTCTGCCTGAGAATGCCACGGAAGAGCAGGTGAGAGGAGCCAGAGAAGAACAGCAGAAAGGACTCCGCACCTATTTCGAGACACTCAAGGTCAATTACAACCGGATGGAAGGAATATTCGGGCTGGAGGCCGAACCGGATCTGGTATTTCTCATGGAACATCTGGAAGAGATCGACAGTCTGGGAGGCAATATCCAGGTGGATTTCGGCCTTCTGAAAGGAGATAACGGCGTATTGGATATGAACGATCCGGGAGATGCACGCCTGTTCCATCAGGTAGCGTATTTCGGGGGCCTTTCCACGGGGATGAAGGGATTGCGCGGGATGATAGCCGCCGCGGCACAGCTGGAAAATACCGAAAGCATGCAGGTCACCCAGGATATCCTGCACGCCGCGCTGCGGGTCGGTGAGGATTCCCGGCAGTATCTGATGAAGAACCCGCTGGTTCCGGCACCTCTGGAACAGAAGCAGGGTGCGGCTTAAACGGTTCGGTTAAGGAGGAAGATAAGATGGAATTTTTGGTCGGGATCGATCAGAACAATTGCAAATACTATCAGGATTATCTGCCTGTGATCATACGCAGGGAGTTCCTGGCGGATGAGTCGGTGATGCTTTTCGGGATCGATGAGGATGATACGGCCTGCGGTGCGCTGGCGCTGAGACTGCGTGTGCCCGAGGCGGAGCTTATCTGGATCTATCTGGCGGAGGACTATCGCGGCCGCGGCATCGCACAGCGGATCCTTTCCGATCTGATGTCGAGACTCCGTGATCAGGGCTTTGACCGGTTGGTGACGGGGGAGACACAGAGCGGTGCTTCCACGGGGGCTTTCCGGGCCCTTCTGGATGCTTTCCCGATCACCTATGAGGAGACGGAATCCGCGATCGCCTATTCCACGCCGGCACAGCTGCAGCAGGTCAAGGAACTCTCCGGCGCGGCAAAGAGCAGTGTGGCGCTCGCCAAGGTTTCGGGCGGGGCGCTCACGTCCATCGAGCAGGCGGCTGTGGCGAGCGGGGATGATCTGGTCACTTTTCCGATCGAACGCAGTGACTATGATGAGAAGCTCTCCTGTGTCTATATGAAGGGCGGCGAACCGGCAGGTATCCTGCTGGCATACCGCAGTGCGGGCAAGATCGCGACCATCAATTATCTGTATACGGTCTCCCCCAATCCGGAGGCGGTGCTGGATATGATGCGGTTTTTCGTCGCACAGGCGGTCTCGTCCGGGGATCTGGCATTTGTCCGCATGATCCTCGTGAACGAAAATCTGCTCGGCTTCCTGGAAAAGAGAGCCGGTGTCAGAGTGATGAGAGGCTTCCGGGCGACGGTCGATCTGACCTATATCGACCGTATGAGGCGTAAGGCACAGTTAAGACTTTCCTTCTGGGAAGAGGAGAATGCGGGATAACGTGATGCGGAAAGGATTTATAAAATCTCTGACGGCGCTGTTTCTGGTCGTGTTCCTGCTGACACCGCTTTCCGTCCATGCGATGACGGCGGCGGAGAAAGCGCAGCTCAAAAAGGAAGCGGTCGAAGAAGCAATCGAGGCGATGAACGGGATGTTCCCGCCCCTGGAGGGCAAGCTCGTGATCGAGGGTCCCGGACAGATCGGCTATACGCTCACGGCCACGACGGAGATCGAAACGCCCAATCCCGGGACGCTCAACTATGTCTGGACCCGGTATTATATCGTGAAGCATGAGAACGGTGACGGTGATGTGGAGGAGGAGGAGAGATCCAAGGTCGTCGGTCGCAATCGTTCCTATGTACTCAAGATCAAGGACATCGGCTGCCGGATCTCCTGCTCGGTCACCGCTTCCAACTGCAGAGGCGAGCTGCTGGATTTCCTGGATGAAGAGACGAACGGCGGCGAGCATATCCACCGCGCCTATGTCCCGAAGCCTCCGGAAGAGTTCTCAATGGAATGCGAACTCCTCGTCGACGACGAAGGCGAAGTGACCTATACCGTCATCATCCCGGAGGCAAAGGGCTGTGAATACAGCTTTGACGGCGAGACCTGGAGCGGCTACAACACGCTGAACGAGGTGAAACCCGGCACAACGATCGAAGGCTACCGCCGTTACATGGAGACGGACCTCATCGAACAGAGCGAGGCCACCAAGTCGGAGATCACCGTTCCCACACGGCCGGTCGAGACGAAGCTCGTCGTCAACGCGAACCAGGCCTCCGCGGAGGAGCAGGCGGCGGCCAAGGAGGCGATCCAGGAGGAGCAGCAGGCGCAGGCCGATGCCGCCTCGCAGAGCAACGAGGAGAAGGCCGAAGCCGTTAAGGAAGCGAACAAGGCAGCAAAAGAGGAGGCGAAAAAAGCCGCCGCGGCCGCTGCCGCCGAGGAAGCAAAGAAGAATCCGCAGCCCGCCGCGGATGCGGCAGCGCAGGAGGATGAAACGGCGCTCGCGGACGCCGGGGAGGAGACAGGCGAAGAGGCTGCCGGGGAAGAGGTGACCCCGGAGGGCGTGCTCGCCGGCACGGAGGAACTCCTGCAGGAGGCGGGAGAAGAAGGAGAAGGACTTTATACGGATGAAGAGGCGGAGAAGGCGAAGTATTTCTCCGATATCCGGCTGAAGCTGATCATCGTCGTCGCCGTCTGCTGTCTGATCGTACTGGGCGGTTTCGGGCTGCTGATCGCGGCGAGTGAACGTGACAAGGGTTCATTTTTGGAAGAATCTGACGCATCTGATGATACAGATGTTGCCCCAAACGCTTAAATCGTATATAATACATATGTTTTGCGCGTGAAAGGGACGGGCGATACGCCTGTACCCGGTTTTGTATTGGAGAAGAAATCTATGGCGAGACGATGGATCAGTATTCTGCTCCTGATTCTGCTCTTGTTTCCCGTGGGCGTATTCGTCACCGCGGGCGGCAATGTGATAGATCCGGGAGCGCTGGAGCGGGCCCAGGCATACATGGCCTCGGAGGGGACGGAGGACACTCCCGTCACCAAAGCGAACGGTTCTCCGTTCAATATCGCGTATGTGGACATCGATCCGTATCCCGCGACGGGCGAGATGCTCTACCGGTTCATCGAACAGCTTGATGCATCCGGATGGATCACACTCAACGAGGAGCTGCCCTTTGACCCTGCCGATACGGATGCCAAGGCAGTGATCTCCTATCTGGCGGCCCGGGATGTCGGCCCCTATCTGCGTTTCTCCGATGATCTCAATTATTATATCTCGGACGCCTTTGACGGCGTGGACTACACCAAGGAGGATCTCTCGAAGCGGATCGCGAACGGGGAGGTCGATCTGATCTTCTGCCTCGGAACCTGGCCCGCGGATGTGCTCATCAACGAGATGGGGATCACCGAGGTGCCGATCATGGTCTCCGGGACCGTGGATCCCGTGAGTTCGGGACTTGCGGCGGATGAGGATCATTCCGGCAAAAAGAATATCTGGTGCCATACCAATTCCGGTGTCTACCGCAACCAGATGAAGTTCTACCACAACAGTTATCCCTTCACCAATATCGGCATGGTCTTCTACGACGAGTCCATCGGTTCGTACTATCCCTACAGCGAAGCGGCTGAGACACTGGGCTTCAAGATCACCTACCGCAAGATCGAGCGCGGCAAGTCCGGGGATGACGCGTATTACAGTCAGCTGAAGAAGATCTATCAGGAACTGGTCAGTGAAGGAATCGATGCTTTCCTCTTAAACACGGATATGATCTGGAATGAGGAACGGATCCCGGAGCTGCTGGATGTCTTTTACGAGAAGAATATCCCTGTGTTCGTTCAGAGCAGCGAATTCTTCGTGGAGGACGGCGCCACTATGATCGTGACGGCTTCGGATGCCACGGCGCAGGCACCTTTCCTGGTACATACGATGTCCACCATCCTGCACGGCGGGGAGCCCGGCAGCATCAGCCAGCGGTTCGCCACACCGCCGTTCCTGAGTGTCAATCTCGAGGTCGCCGACCGGATCGGGTTCCCGGTGGATGACAAGATGCTGCTGTCGGCGGAACGGATCTATTCCAGGACCAAAGAATTCATCGGGGAGTGATTATGAGAGAGAAAAGAGGAAACAGCCTGTTTTTTACGGCAGCCACAATGATCATGATCACGGCCCTGAGCCTGGGGTTTGTGACATGGGTCTGTCAGATGGCCTATCAGAATACCTGTATCGAACTGGAAGAGCAGTACCTGTTAAACGGCACCAAGGATATCGTGGAGAGCGTGGAGGGAGCCATCGACTATGGCAAGACCCTCGACAACTACTACGGTATGGGCGAGGTGCTCGATAACATCAAGGCGCTGTCCGACCGGGAACTTAAGGTCGTCGTCCTGAACGCCGACGGGAAGCCGATGTATTTCTCGTTTGACGATGCGCAGGAGAATGTGCGCCTTCTGGCGATCCTGACCGACGAATCCCGTATCGCCAGGATGCGTGAGGTCGCGGAGGAATCCGTGCTCATGAGCGCTGCGGATGTCAATATGATCGTGACGCCGGTCCGCGAGGACGGTGAGAAGCTCTGCGGCTATTTTGTCGTATGCTATGACAGGGACGCGCTGGCGGAGAAGCCGGACAGTTCCCTCGCGGAGGCGCTGCTCCTCACGATCACCTTTATCTCCCTCACCCTGATCGTCTATCTGCTCTTCAGGGCCAGATTCCACAACGGGGATGCAGGCAAGGTCATCCCGATCGCGATCATCATGGCCGGCATGGTCCTGTATATCCTCTTCCTGCTCGGCGTGTACAGAAACGGGTACAATACGCTGATCGGAGAGAAGGCGAAGCAGAGTGCCGAGATGATCAAGGGCACCGTGAATTCCCTGATCGACAAGGGACTCAGTGAGGACGAACTCTACCGGATCGACGGATATCTCGCGGAGAAATCCGAGACCAGTGAATCCATCCGGAATATCCATATCGTGAAGGGCAGTGTGGACACCAGCAAGAACGGCAGGATCTTCCTGCCGCTGGAATCGGAGTCGGATCTGTCTCTTTCCCTCGATGTCGAGATCAACAACGAGTATATCGCGAACCGTATCCGCGTCATGGTGATATCGTTCGGTGCCGTGCTGGCGGTCTGTCTGATGCTGACCTACGAACTGATGAGTCTGGGCGGGATCCTGTCCATCCGGTTCTCCAAGTGGTTTGATACACCGACCCCGCAGCAGTATGAAACAATCTCCCAGCAGATCCGGCTGATCTCGTTCCTGGGGTATACGGCGGTCTATATCAGCCTGCCGTATGCCGCGGTCGTCATGCGCGGCTGGAAGGCGTCGGTCTTCGGCCTGCCGGAAGGGATCTCGGCATCGCTGCCCCTGACGGTCGAACTCATGGTGGTGCTGGCGGCCTCCGCCCTGATCCAGAAGATCTACAAGAACGCACCGCCCAAGAATCTGATGATCCTGGTCTTCCCCATCATGTTCCTGGGGAGTCTGGCCTGTATGCGGGTGGATTCGCCGTATCTGCTCATCGCGCTGCGCGCCTTCTGCGGCGTCGGATTCGCCTTTATGAAGTACTGGCTCAATACCATCGTGGTGAACGGTTCGCCGGATGAAGAGACCTTCTCCATCAACTGCGGCCGTCTCAACGCGGGTCTGCTTGGAGGTATCACGGTCGGAGCTTCGCTGGGCGCCATCTTTGCCCAGTCTCTGGGCTACCAGTCCAACTATCTGTTCACCGGCGTGATCTTTGTCGTTCTGCTTGCCGGATGCATCTTCTCGATGCCCTGGAAACTCATCTCCCGTGCCCAGAATACGGAGGAAGAGGAGGGCGCCGGGAGTGCGGGCGGCCCGCTCATCAACAAGCGGATGCTGCTGACGCTGATCTTCGGCTGCGTGCCGCTCAATGTGGGCCTCATGTATGTTGTTTCCTTTGTGCCGTCCTACATGAACAACATCGGCCAGGATGCCATCGCGACCAGCTATGTGTATCTGATCAACGGCGTTGCCGGCATCTATCTGGGGCTCACGGTGATGAAGTTCCTCAAGAAGAGATCGCATTTCTTTGCTTCGAGCCTGGCTCTGTTCATGGCGGCCGGCGGGATGCTCCTGCTGCTTGCCGGCAAACATCTGGCCATCGTCATGCTGAGCGCCGGGATCATGGGACTCTTCGACGGCTTCGGGACCCCTTCCATCACGAGTTACTTCACGGGACAGGCGGGGGATAAATCGGATACAGCCCGTGCGATGACGGTGTTCAACATGGCCGGCAGCGCGGTGCAGATCGTCTGTCCGATGCTCTACGGACTGATCATCCAGCCGGACGGTTCCACTACGGGACTGCTGATCTTCAGTATCGTCTTTGCGGTCGTGGCGTGCCTGTTCTTCCTGTTCTGCCGCCCGGCTGTGCAGAAACCGGCAGCCGAACAGTAACAGAGGAGAAGGGGGGACTGCGTGCAATTTGATGTATGGGATGAATTAAAGGGGGACGCATCCGATTTTGCCGCATCCAATGCTGCGACACTCATGAAGATCCTGCGGGATAACGCATCGAGTGAGTACGGCAGGAAATACGGTTTTGACAGGATCGGTTCGCTTGCGGATTACCGGAGGCAGGTGCCGCTGTCGAACTACAATGAGTATTATGACGATATCATCCGGATGATGAAAGGGGGCGGTGCGGTCACCACTTCCTACAATATCCGGTATTACACCCGCTCTTCGGGGACGACCGGGCAGAACAAGGTCCTGCCCATCACCGACGAGTGGATGGATCTGTATCTGAAATTCTCCTATCAGTGTACCTGGCAGCGGACGGAGATGCATTACGGAGAGCATTTCGGCGGACGGGTCTTCCTCACCAACGAGATGCACATCACGACGCTGGAGGAGGGCGTGAAGAGCCTGCTGGCCTCCGGCACGGCTTTCGCGAGACAATACGAGACCGGAGAGGAAGACTTCTCTTACTGCACATCACCGACAGAGCTGCTCTTCCCGGAGACGGATCAGGATATCAGTTATCTGAAACTGCTGTTCGCGTTGCGCGATGCCGACGTCATCGCCGTGATCGGCGTCTACGGGCATCATCTGCTGCAGCTGCTGGATGTGCTGAAGACCGAATGGAAGAGCCTTACGGAGGATATCCGCAGCGGTGAGATCTCGGATAAGATCGACATCCCGGAGGACTTCAGGAAGACACTGAACGGCTATCTGAGTCCGAATCCGGCCCGCGCGGACGAACTGGTGCGGGTTTTCGAGCAGGGCTTTGACGATCCGATCCTGCCCAGGATCTGGCCGAAGCTGCGTGTCGTGATGGCGATCACGGGCAGCACGTTCCGGGAATACCAGGCGGCACTCAAGACCTATGCCGGATCCGTACCTTATCACTGCTTCATCTACGCGGCGACGGAGGGCTTCTTCGGGACGCCGAGGGATATGGGCTATGAGGCGGAGTATATCCTGACACCCCGCACGGGCTTTTTCGAATTCATCCCTGCGGGAGAATCGGAGGAGAAGCTGCTCGAGGACGCGTCGCAGCTGAAAAAAGGCGAACGGTACGAACTCGTCTACACCAGCTTCACCGGTCTCTACCGGTACCGCATGGGCGATGTCGTCGAGGTCGTGGACTTCTACGATACCGCGCCGGTGATCAAGGTCTGCTACCGGGTGAACCAGCAGATCAATGTGGCCGGAGAGAAGATGAACACGGCCAACATGGCGGGGGCCGTCAGGGAGTATATGGAGGCATTCGGCCAGCCGGAGGGGAGCTTCTGCGTATATCCGGACATGAGGACACTCCCGGGCCATTATCTCATCTTCATCGAACCGGAGGGAGAGAAGCCCGCCAACGAACCGGAACGGATCGATGCGCTGCTGCGGGCGGAGAACTACGACTACGCGGATTGCCGCAATCTCGGTGAGATCGGGCTGCCGGAGATCCGTTTCCTCAAAAAGGGAACCTTCCTCGCCTATAAGCAACAGATGGCGGCGACGGGACAGGATATGGCGCAGTATAAACCCGTCCGGATACTGGACGATGAGAAACTCGGTTTCTTCACAGAACAAGAGGATTGATCCGTTATGGAAGAAGAGAAGCAGGAATTGATACAGGCAGAGCAGAAACCGGAAGTGACCCCGGCGGAGCCTGAAAAGAAAAAGAAGGAGAAGAAAAAGAAGCACGCGACCAGAAAACTCTCCCTCTCCAAGCGAATCTTTATCGAGTTCGCGTTCGCGGGGCTGGCGCTCGCTCTTTTCACCTCTTTCGTGGGCGAACTGGGCGCCGAATCCTCCATCAAGCAGCAGTATAACGACACGGCCTACATGATCGCCGCGCAGGCCGAGAGCTGCATGGACAGGGAGATGATCGCGAAATACATCAGCGTGATCAAAAGCGGCGACGGTGAGCAAATCAAGGCGCTGACCTACACGCCGGAATACATGCGCGTCAGACGCGAGCTCAACAATATCCGGATCGCCATGCAGCTCAACGACATCTATGTCATCTACACTACGGAGGAGGAAGTCCTCGCCTACAGCGGCAAGAAAAAGGGCAGGATCCCCTTCCACGATGTTTACGAGAAGCAGCCGGACTGGAAACCGTTCCATTACATTTTTGACTGCTACAATATCGAGGAGGAGGCTTTTACGGCCGGTGACACCTCCACGATGAATCCCAAGTATATCGATGCGGTGATCCGGGTGCTGCGGACCGGACAGAGGCAGAGTGATTTCTTCGAATCCAAGAGCGCCTTCGGCAACAATACTTCCGCGATCTATCCGATGCTCGACGCGGACGGGCATGTTCTGGCCATCATCGGCGTAGAGATCCCGATGGTCCGGCTGGAGAGCGCGATCCGCAGCTTTGTGATCCGGACCTCGATCGTGACCATGGGCGGGATCCTGATCATCCTGCTGTTCTTCGTGCTCTTCTTTAATCAGAATGTCATCACGCCGATCACGCTGGTCGCCGAGGAGGCCACCCTCTTCGGTGAGACCGGTGACACAATATCCGAGCGGCTCCCGGAGATCCGCACCGGTGACGAGGTCGAACTGCTCGCACAGAGCGTGCTCAACATGGAGCACGGGATCCTGGCCTATATCGCCAACATCGCCAAGATCACGGCGGAGAAGGAGCGGATCAGCGCCGAGCTCAATGTCGCGACGCAGATCCAGGCAGACATGCTGCCCCGGATCTTCCCGCCTTTCCCCGACCGGCCGGAATTTGATATCTATGCCACGATGGATCCCGCCAAGGAAGTGGGCGGTGATTTCTATGACTTCTTTCTGGTCGATGATGATCATCTGGGTATCGTCATCGCCGACGTGTCCGGCAAGGGAGTGCCTGCCGCGCTGTTCATGGTCATCGCCAAGACCCTGATCAAGAACCGCATGACCATGGGCGAGTCGCCTTCCGAGGCGCTGGGCAATGTCAACAACCAGCTGTGCGAGGGCAATGAGGCGCAGCTGTTCGTGACGGTATGGTGCGCGGTGATCGATCTGGCCACCGGCCATGCCCTGGAGGTCAACGCGGGACATGAGAAGCCGGCGATCCGCAGGAAGGACGGCAGCTTTGAGGTCATCACAACGAAGCATTCGCCTGCTCTTGCCGTCATGGAGGACATGCGTTTCCGGCAGACGGAATTCGACCTGAATCCCGGCGACACGCTCTATGTCTACACCGACGGTGTTCCGGAAGCCACGGACACCAAGGAGGAACTCTACGGCGTGGAGCGGATGCTGGAGGCCCTGAACGCCGATCCCGAAGCGACGCCGGCGACGCTGCTTAAGAATGTGCGCGAATCCATCGATACCTTTGTCGGCGAAGCGGACCAGTTTGACGATATCACGATGCTCGGTCTCAAGTATTTCGGGAGGCAGGATCAGGATGCGTGAACTCAGACTGGAAGCAAGAAACGAAAATCTGGACCGGGTGCTGGGATTTCTCGAGGAGGATCTGGAGCCGTTAAACTGCCCGAGGAGGGTCAGCGTACAGCTCCATATCAGTGCGGAGGAGATCTTTGTCAATATCTGCAATTACGCCTATAAGGACAGTGTCGGCATGGCGCTCATCCGTTCGGAGGTGATACCGGCCACGGAAACGGAACCGCCGGAACTGGTGCTGACCTTTATCGATCAGGGGGTGCCCTTCAATCCGCTCGAGCGGGAGGACCCCGATGTGACGCTCTCCGGCATGGAGAGAAAGATCGGCGGCCTGGGGATCTACATGGTGAAGAAGCGCATGGATCAGGTCACCTACGAATACAGGGACGGCAGCAACATGCTGACCATTCACAAACGGATCGCTCCGGCGGGGGATCAACAGGGAGAGAACGGATCATGCTGAATATCACGGAAGAAGTCATTGACAGAGAACACATCCTGTCCCTCGAGGGACGGCTGGATACTGTGAGCGCCGTCGAGTTCGACCGCGTGATGAACGAACACTTAAAGGGCGCGCGCAGGATCGTCGTCGACCTCACGAAACTCATCTATATTTCCAGCGCGGGTCTGCGGGTCCTGATCTCGGCACGCAAATTCATGAAGGAGCGGGACGGACTCGTCCTGCGCAACATGTCTGACGGCGTGCGGGAGATCTTCCGCGTGACCGGGATGATCGATCTGTTTGAGCAGGAGTGACCGGGCGCTTTGCCTTCATCGCTAACGCACATCGTACTGCTTCATTCCAATGATATCCACGGGGATTTCGCGCCCGCGGACAGGGACGGTATCCGCACCGGCGGCATAGCGAGGCTTTCCGGCTTCGTGCATGATGTCAGGGGGCGGGAAGAGCAGGTGATCTATGTGATCGCCGGGGATATGTTCATGGGGTCCGTCATCGACAGAGAGTATAAGGGCCTCTCCACGGTGAAACTGGTCAACGCGCTGGAACCGGATGTGTTCAGTGCGGGCAACCACGAAGCCGACTACGGACTGTCCCATCTGCTGTTCCTCGAGAAATGCGCGGATTTTCCGATCGTCTGTGCCAATATCTACATCAAGGAACTGAACCGCAGGGTTTTCCTGCCTTACCGGGACGTGGTGCGGGGCGGCGTGAAGCTGCGCTTCATCGGACTGCTCACACAGACCGTGGCGGAGCATTTCCGTCAGGAGGAACTCGTGGACGACGCCGTGAGCATCCGGGATGTGCGGGAGGAGATCGGTAAGGTGCTCGCGGAGACCGCGGAGGATCCCGCCGATGTCACGATCCTCATGACCCACATCGGGATCGAGGAGGACAAACAGCTTGCGGAGAGCGGGCTGCCCGGAGTGGACTTCATCATCGGCGGACATTCCCACACGCGCATGGAGGAACCGCTCGTCATCGGAGGGATCCCCATCGTGCAGGCGGGCTGCGGCAGCGGACAGATCGGCCGCTTCGACCTGTATGTGGACAAAGAGTCACGCCGGCCGGATCATTATACCTGGCAGCTGTGCCCGGTCGACGAGACGGTCTGCGGAGAGGATCCGCTGGTCGCGTTTTACTATGACCGGTTCGTGGCGGAGACAGACCGCAAATACGACCGGACGCTCGTCACCTGGCCGCAGACCTATACCCATCCCGGATTTCACCGGGAGACGGAACTGGGAGATCTCTTTGCGGATCTCTACGCGGAGATCTTCGGATCGGATGTGTTTTTTCTCACGACCAACGTGATCTGGGCCAGGGAGATGGGACCGGTCGTGACGAAGCGGGATCTCATGGTCTCATTTCCCTATGAGAACGCGGTCTATGAACTGGAGATGACCGGGGAGCGGCTGACCGCGATGCTGCACCATATCTACCGCAGGGAGGCCTGGGAGGGCGCAAATATCTTCTTCCTGTTCTCCGGCACGCTTTCGGTGGAGGTCCGTTCCGGAGACCGGGAGATCAGGGAGATCCTGTACCGCGGGGAACCGGTCGATCCGGCCGCGCACCTGAGAGTCGGGATCACGGGCTATGTATTCCGGAATATCACTCCTTTCCTCGGGATCGGACAGGAGGAGATCGGCGATACGGTCACGGTGCGCAAACTGGCGGATAATGACAGGGATGCGATGGAAAGGCATTTTGAGACACACAGGACGGCTGCGCCCGTGCGCTTCGGGCGCCTGACATGCACGGACTGAGTGTCCGCAGCGGAAAAAGGAGGGAAAAACGATGGCGGAAGAAACAAACGGCAGACAGGAACTGGAGGACGGCGCGCTGGATGAGGTGAACGGCGGGCTGCAGACGGTCGTATTTGAGAAGACCGATCCGAACGCCAAGTATGAGGTGTTCACCTGCACGCACTGCGGCGCAAAGCTTAACGTGAACCTGAAGAAGCCCTCGACACTGTGTCCGGCATGTCAGAAGATCAATTACTTTGCGGGATGAGGAAAATGTGATATAATGCAACTATCTGTATGTTTTTTCTTTAGTTATGGAGGGTGTTGACATGTTGGATATCAAGAAGACCATGGAAGAGGGCAAGCTCACGGTGACGCTGGAGGGAAGGCTTGACACCACAACGGCCAGGGAACTGGAAGAGTCCATCAAGCCGGAACTGGCGGAGGCGCATTCGGTCATCTTTGACGCCGCGAAGCTCCAGTACATCTCCAGTGCCGGGCTGCGTGTCCTGCTCGCCACCCAGAAGACCGTCAACGGCAGGGGCGAGATGGTGATCCGCAACGTGACGAACGAGGTGCGCGAGATCTTCGAGGTGACCGGGTTTACCGAGATCCTGACTCTGGAGTGAGGTTATCTATGGACAGGGAAGAGATCTATGTGACGCCCGAAGAGGAGAGCATGGCCGAGGCGCTCGCGTACGCGGAGGATTATGCCGCGTCGCAGGGCTTTGCCGCCAAGGAGAGTCTCCGGATCCGTCTGCTCACCGAGGAACTGCTCGGGATGCTGGCCGGGATCACGGATGATGATTTCCGCGCGATGTTCCGGATCGAGGGCGATCAGAAGAAGACACGTCTGTATCTGAGCAGCACGGTGGATATGACGGTCAGCCGCAGGGAGGCGCTCATCGCTTCCTCCAAGGACAGGAAGAACGCCGCGGCCACCGGCATCATCGGCAAGTTAAAGGACATGATCGCCACGGCGGTCCTCTCTTTTGACGAATCGGCGCAGATCGTCGCCGACGCGCCGGTGACGGATTTCTATAACTACGGCATGGAGATGATGGCGGGAAATACCGCACAGATGGCATGGTCTCTGGCCGGCTACCGCAATTCACTGGAAGAACAGTATATCGATCTGGATAAAACGGACGATTTCGAGGACAGAGAGCCCTGGGACGAGCTGGAGCGTTCCGTGCTCGCCAATCTGGCGGACGATGTGCGCGTCAGCATCAGGAAGGATCATGTGGAGATCGTAGTAGAACGTTCTGTCGGAAAATGAACCGTTTTTGATCTCCGATCCCTCTTTAGTAATATCAGGAGGGTAAGACGATGAAGATTATGATTCTTAAAAACAGAACAGACAGTGAGAATACGCGCCCTCTCGGGCGCGTATGCGCAATCACCGGGCTGTCTCTGCTGCTGGCCGTGACGGCCGGCTGCGGCAAGCAGGGAGGCGATCCCGTGGCCTCCACCACGCTGCCGGCAGCCGATCAGCCTGCGGCGCAGCAGACACAGGATCAGCCGTCGGACACCAAGCCGGCCGTGGAATGGAACGGCGACGCGGAGACGGTACCGGAAGGAGCCCTGACGGTCGTGGCCTGTCCGGGAGCCCATGAGGAGATCCTCAAAATGGCCCAGACAGCTCTCGCGAGCGAAGGGATCCAGCTCTATGTGAATGCGGATTACGACGATTACATGATGCCCAATCTGCTCGTCGATGCCGACATCTACGAATGCAACTATTTCCAGCACGAAGAATACCTGAAGACCTTTAATGAGGAACAGGGCACGGATCTCGTATCCGTGGGCAAGATCCATTTCGAGCCCCTGGGGATCTACCGGGGCAGGAAGCATTCCCTCAGTGAACTATCAAACGGCGACATCATCACCGTCCCGCGGGATACCGCCAATCAGGCGAGAGCC
The DNA here is from genome assembly GCA_017535945.1 of Lachnospiraceae bacterium. GTDB lineage: Bacteria > Bacillota > Clostridia > Lachnospirales > Lachnospiraceae > Butyrivibrio. The sequence continues at coordinate 19,322 of JAFXTJ010000030.1, read as the reverse complement.
CTGAAACTTCTCGCCGACTGCGGACTCCTGTCGCTGGATCCGGCCAAAGAGGATGCCGCTTCCATCGAGGATATCCGGGATAACCCCAAGGGCATCACGATATCCCTCATGGATGCGTCCCAGGTGCCTGCGGCGATCGCCGAATCGGCCTTTGTCGTGATGAACGGCAACTACGCCAGACAGGCACTCTACACACTGGATCAGGACGCGCTGGCCTATGAGGCTCCTGATTCCGCCGCCGCAAGCCGTTATGCCAACATCATCGCGGTGAAGCGGGAGAACGCGGAGGATCCCCGTGTGAAGAAACTGGTGGAGGTGCTGCAGGGCTCCGATCTGCAGACCTATATGCAGACGAAATACGCCGGCGCCGTTGTCCCCTACGCAGGATCTTAAACGGCCTGCCGTTTGAATATGAGGTGAAAAGCCATGAAAATAATGACTGACAGGATAAAGAGATATTTAACAGCGGCCGTCATGATGTTCACGCTCGTGCTGCAGACCGTGATGCCGCTTACAGGTACCGCAACGGTCTATGCCGCCGCCGATCCCGGGACGGGCGCACCGGCCGTCGAGCTGGGGACCGGGGCGCTGTACAACCCGCAGGGAGCGGGCAGCGAATGGAACGGCTGCTATGTCTATTTCGGCAATCAGGGTAATTATCCGATCTGCTTCCGCGTCCTGGACAAAAACAGCACCGCCTATGGCGCGGGCAGCATCCTGCTGGATTCCGCTTACGCGCTCTCCCGCAGGCACATGGATGAGAATGGCGGGACGGATTACGCGAACAGCAGCATCCGCAGCTATCTGAACAGTGAATTCTATATGGGGAATTTCTCCCGGACAGAGCGTCAGGCAATCCTGCAGAGCAGCGGGAACGGCGGAGACACACCCTTAAGCGGCGACTATATCTTCCTGCCGGATCAGTCGGAGATGCAGGATGCCGCCTACGGGCTCGGCAATCCCGGGACGCTTGCCAAGGAGAACATGCGCATCTATGACACGGATGCCACCTACGCGCTGCGCACGGCTGCCGGCAGCGGCTATGCGGCCGTGGACGCGGCAGGCAACATGACGAGCGTTTCTCCGGATGAACTCGTCTATATCGCGCCGGCACTCAATCTCAACCCGGACGCCATCGCCTTTACCTACCCTGCGGAGGAATACAAGCCGGTCTATCTCGCACCGGTCGCTACCACGGATGACAATTACTACCAGCTGACCCTCAAGGGCGGCAGCGGATTTGCCGCGGCGCGCAAGGACAATTCGAATAATGTGGTCCCCGCAGGCTACGGCTTCCTGGTCGACGTGCAGAGCATCGGCGAGGCGGACCCCGGCGTCAATTACTCCGGGATCTCCGGGATGCTGACGGACGCGGACGGCAATGTGACCGCCTACGGCATGCTGAGCGAGATCGCGGCGACCGGAGATGTGCTGGTGAACATCCCGGCCGAGACTCCCGCCGGTGATTATACGCTCTATGTGTTCGCCGAGGATGTCCGCAGCGTCCATATCGATCATGCCGTGGACTACGCGAGCAATTTCGCGGCGATAAAGATCCGTGTCGGCGAAGCCAATGCGGTGAGCGAAGAAGTGAAGGAAGCGATCGATACCCAGAATGAGAAGAAACAGCAGGTCGCCGGTGCGAAGAAAAAGACCGAGCAGTCCGCGCAGGCTTCCCAGGCGGTAGCACAGAAAACACAGACAAAGCAGGCGGATCAGAAGCAGGCCCCCAAGGCCGTGGCGCACAAGATCAGCCTCGAGATCGAGGGCAAGGGCCAGCTGAAGTCCAATGTGGCGACCGCAACGGTCGGTTCGGTCATCGTCCTGACACCGACGCCGGACAAGGACTGGCACTTCAAGGAATGGCAGAGCGGCGATGTGAGTGTCGCTTCGGATAACAAGTTCACGATGCCCGACAAGGACATCACCGTCAAGGCGTTATTCGAGAAGAATTCCAACAATCACGCGGTGAAGCTGGGCTACATGGAGAACAGCACCGTGGAGCTCTCCGCCACCAGCGCGGTCAAGGGCACCAAGATCAAGGCGAAGTGCAATCCGAAGACCGGCTTCCATTTTGTAAAATGGAACTCCGAGGGTCTGACCAACGACCTGAAGAACGAGAATCCGATCACCTTTACGATGCCGGACAATGATGTGCTCATCCAGGCCGTCTGCGAACGGGATCAGGCCAAACTCTACAAGATCACGGTGAGCGAGAGCGGACAGGGCAGCGCCTACGCCGAATATGACAAGGCACAGGCCAATGTGTGGGTGAACGTCTACGCGACACCTGCCAGAGGCTGGCGGTTCGTCCGCTGGGACAGCAGGGAGGTCAATCCGGGCGGCCAGTTCAAATTCCTGATGCCCGCCAAGGAAGTCAGGCTCACGGCGGTCTTTGAGAAGAATCCCGAGAGCACTTACGCGGTGAGTACCGTTACCAGAGGCGAGGGCGGCCAGCTGTGGACCACCTCGGACAAGGGCAGCCCCAGGACCGGTTTCACCCGCGGCGAGAAGGTCATGGTGCAGACCAAGCTGCAGAACGGCTATATCCTGCAGAGCCTGCGTGCGGACGGCGTTGATCTCACGACGGATTCCCGCACCGGTGCGAAGTATTTCTACATGCCGGAGCGCAATGTGACCCTCACGGCCGTCTTTGAGAAGGAAGCCGAGCAGGAGCATGAGGCCTACCTCGTCGTGAGCGGCGACGGCGGCGCCTGGACCCAGAACACCAAGGGGGAGAATGTCCGCTTCTTCAAGGAGGGCGAACAGGTCCTGATCCAGACGACGAGCAACACCTCGCAGCTGGATTCGATCACCTCCCGGGATGCCAAGATCAGCATGGTGAGCGACGGTTCCTATTCCGCCTCGTTCACGATGCCCAAGGGCGGTGCCACGGTCTATGTCAACTTCAAAAAAGCCGATGAGGAATACGAGGCCTATCTGGTGGTAAAGGGCGAGGGAAGCGCCTGGACCTGCGACAGCAGCGATAAGAAGAGGACCAAGTTCCGGACCGGCGAGCGTGTCTTCATCGGCATTGACACCAGCAAGGCGGAGCTGGATTCCATCAAGTCCAACGATGTGACGCTGAACCGGGCGGCCGGCGCCTATGAATCCTATTTCGATATGCCAGGAGGCGGCGCCACGGTCTATGTGAACTTTAAGGATGTCCCGGCCCCGGCACCCGCGCCGGATCCCACCTACAAGGTGACGATCAGGACCTCCGGTGACGGCAGCGCCTGGACCCAGAAGGCCGATGGCACGAACACCGACACCTTTAAGGCGGGCGAGCAGGTCATCCTGCAGACGGTACACAACACCGCACCCATCGAGTCGATCGGCTCGGCCGATGTGGCGGTGCAGACCGGAGCACCCGGTGACGGCAGCTTCACGATGCCCTCGAAGAATGTGTCGATCACGATCAAATTCGGGACCGCGGTGCGGAAGAACGATGTGGTGATCGGCTCGGTGAACGGCCCCGGCAATGTCTACGTCACGGGGGCCGACGGCTCGGCAAGGAACCGCTTCAGCGCGGGGGATAAGGTCTATCTCAATCTTTCCGGAGACAATGTCGTCTGGGACAGATGGGAGTGGGATGACAGCGCGCTGAATGTCGGCGTGGAGGGCAACAGACTCGCATTTACCATGCCGGATCATAATGTGACCCTGACGATCTATACGAAGAGCACGGCAGCACCGGAGCCGGAACAGCAGCCCGATCCCGCATCGGTCGCCATCGTCACGGATGACGGTTCCGAGGCGTCGGCCTGGGATGTCGATTGGGAGGAACTCCTGGCTGTATTTGAGGAAGAGGAAGCAGGAAGCGAAACGGGAGCTGAAACAGGAGCTGAGGAAGGCGGCGAGGCAGACGGCTGAACCGGTCGGATGCGTCACTACACAAAGGAGGCAGGATATGAACGAAGAGAACAAGCAGACACTGGACGATGAGGAACTGGACGAGGTCAACGGCGGCGTCGACAGCAAGGTGCGTAAGTACGGCAAGAAAGTGGCAGGCGCCATCGGCGGTGAGATGACGGAGGAGAAGACCGTCATGATGAGCGGCAATTCTTCGGCGGCAGCTACCGCGGGAGAGAAGACCAGGGTTGTTTTCAAGAAGTGAAACGGAACGTCACCCGGCCGTTGAAAGGAGGAAGTGATGAGCGAAGAGAAAAACAGTATGGCGATCTCCGATGAGGAGCTGGACGGCGTTGCCGGCGGCATGTGCATCAAGAAGGACTTCACCGGCGAAGAGCTGAACTACAAGCGCGCCAAGGGGGAAAACCCCGTCGCTGGCTCTACCGGCTACAAGAGGGCGAAGGGAACGAGTGCCATCGCCACCGACCTGGGCATGAAGAACGGCAGCACCGGCGGCGATCAGATTAAGATCGCGAAGTGCTGAGCCCTGTCTTTATGAGGTAATCCGATCGCATGGACGGACAGGAAAAGGGGATCTTCCGGAAAAAGAGCATGGAGAGGCTGTCCTCTCCGGAGCAGTTAAATGATTATCTGCGCGTCACAACGCCGTCCGTATGGGCGGCGCTTGGCGCTGCCGTGCTGCTGCTTGCCGCACTGATCCTCTGGAGTTACTTCGCCGTGGTGGAGAGTTATGTGCCCGGCAGGGCCGCCGTGCAGGACGGCACGCTTACGATCACCTTTGACACGGCAGAGGACGCGCAAAGAGTGGAAAAGGGGATGACGGTGCAGATCGGAGACGTGAGCGCACCGGTCACCTTTGCGGGACCCGGGGAGGACGGCGAGATCTTCGCCACCGCCTTTATGCAGATCCCCGACGGCTCCTATGAAGCACGCGTGAGTTACCGGCAGACGCAGGTCATCCGGATGCTGTTCAACTGACCGGCCGGTGTGGAGACGGACCTGTTATGAACAATAACAGACAACCGGCTGCCCGCAGAGCGGTCAAAGTCCCTGTGGTCATGCAGATGGAGGCGCTCGAATGCGGTGCCGCCTCTCTGGCCATGATCCTCGCTTACTACGGGAAATGGATCCCGCTGGAGCAGCTGCGCGTCGATTGCGGCGTATCCAGAGACGGCTCCAACGCCAGGAACATGCTCCGCGCCGCCAGAGGCTACGGACTCAAGGCGCAGGGCTTCCGCTATGAACAGTCGGAGATGCTTCTCGAAGAAGGGATCTTTCCCTGCATCCTCCACTGGAATTTCAATCATTTCGTCGTATGCTGCGGTTTCCGCGGCGGATACGCCATCATCAACGATCCCGCGAGAGGCACCGTCAAAGTGCCGATGGAGGAGTTTGACCGCTCCTTTACCGGGATCTGTCTGCAGTTTTCACCCGATGAAGGATTTGAACCGGACGGCAGGCGCAAGAGTACACTTGCGTTTGCCAGACAGCGTCTGGCGGGCGCGGGTGTCGCGGTCGCCTTTGTGGCGCTCTGTTCGACTCTCGCCAATCTCTTCGGCCTGATCGATCCGGCTTTTTCCCGCTTCTTCATGGACCGGTTGCTCACCGGTGAAAATATCGAACTGCTGCATCCGTTCATCGCACTCTTCGCCGGCGTATCGATCCTGCGCGTGATCATCGCCGGGCTGCAGGAGGTCTATGCCCTGCGGATCAGCGGCAAGCTCGCCGCCGTGGGCAACAGCACCTATCTGTGGAAGGTCCTGCGGCTCCCGATGGAATTCTTCAGCCAGCGGATGGCCGGGGATATCCAGATCCGGCAGAGCAGCAATGCTTCCATCGCGACCACGCTCGTGGGCACCTTTGCACCGATGCTGCTCGATACCGGCATGATGGTGTTCTATCTGATCGTCATGCTGCGTTTCTCGCCCCTGCTCACCTTTGTCGGCATCGCCGCCATCGCGCTGAGCGCCGTGGTGAGCCGTCTGGTCTCCGCCAGGCGGGTCGATATCATGCGCGTGCAGATGCGCGATGAGGGGAAACTCGCGGCAGCCACCGTCGGCGGCATCCAGATGGCGGAGACGATCAAGGCGGGCGGCGCGGAGGACGGCTTCTTCGCACGCTGGGCCGGTTTCCAGGCTTCCGTCAACGCACAGGAGGTCCGTTATGCCAGGCTGGACGTGGGACTCGGGATGATCCCGGCCTTTCTGTCCGCCGCGGCGGGGGATATCGTGCTCGTGCTCGGCGTGTATCTGGCGATGCGCGGGGAGTTTACGCTGGGCATGATCCTCATGTTCCAGAGCTTCCTGAACTCCTTTATGGCACCGGCCATAACGATGATCTCGGCGGGACAGACCATTCAGGAGATGCGCACGCAGATGGAACGGATCGAGGATGTGATGAACTATCCGGACGATCCCTACGTGCGGGAATCCGGGCAGATACAGGAGGGAGAAGCGGAGAAGCTCTCCGGGAGCCTGTCCATGGAGCATGTGACCTTTGGCTATTCCCGTCTGGACGAACCGCTCATCCGCGATTTCTCCATGCACTGCGAGCCGGGCAGCCGGATCGCGCTGGTGGGTGCTTCCGGCTGCGGCAAGAGCACGATCGCCAAGCTGCTCTCCGGGATCTGCAGGCCGTGGGAGGGGGAGATCACCTATGACGGCAGGCGAATCGATCAGATCGACCGCAGCGTCTTCACCGGTTCGGTGGCTGTGGTGGATCAGGACATCATCCTCTTTGAGGATACCATCGCCGAGAATATCCGCATGTGGGACCGCTCGATCGAGGATTTCGAGATGATCCTCGCTGCGCGCGATGCGCAGATCCACAGCGATATCCTGCGGCGTGAGGGCGGTTATCACGGGCGTCTCGCCGAGGGCGGCAGGGATCTGTCCGGTGGACAGAGACAGCGCCTCGAGATCGCCAGGGTCCTGGCGCAGGATCCCTCCGTCATCATCATGGATGAGGCGACGAGCGCGCTGGATGCGCAGACGGAGCATGAACTGGTGCAGGCGGTCGTAAACCGCGGCATCACCTGTATCGTCATCGCACACCGTCTCTCCACGATCCGGGACTGCGATGAGATCATCGTGCTGGACCACGGCCGTGTGGTCGAGAGAGGCACGCATGACGAACTGTATGCCGCAGGCGGCGCCTATGCCGATCTGGTGGCCAACGAATAGGAGAATCCGGTGGGCTGGTTCGAGGAACAGATCAGACAACGGAATAAAGGGGATCAGGAGCAGTTTGAGGACGCCGTCCTGAAGATGGCGGCCGCCATTGTCGGCGGTGGTTCCGCGCGCTTTACCGACGAACAGGCCGCGACGAAGAGCGCCATCGACGACATCCTGCGGTATTATCATTTCCGGCCCGCGCAGATCCCGGGCGATGTGACCGATCCGGAGGAGCAGATGACCTGGGCGCTCAGGCCGCACGGCCTGATGCACCGCAGCGTGAAACTCACGAAGGGCTGGTATCGCGACGCGTTCGGCCCCATGATCGTGCGCCGCGCCGCGGACGGGCTGCCGGTCAGCGTCATACCGGGGACCTTTGGCGGATACCGCTATGATGACGGTACGGGACGCATGGTCCGTGTGAATGCCGGGAACGCGGCGGATTTTTCCGAGGATGCCGTCTGCTTCTACAGGCCCCTGCCGTTACGCGAGATCGGGATCCCGGATCTGCTCGTCTACCTGAGAGACTGTCTGAGCATGGGGGATCTGGGGCTGCTGTTGGCCTTTGCGCTGATCGTGACACTGGTCTCGATGCTCCTGCCGCATATCACCAAGCTCCTGACGGGATTTGTCCTGGAGAGCGGCAACACCTCCCTGCTGTGGGGGACGGCGCTCTTCATGCTGACGGCCGCGGTATCCGTGCAGATCTTTACGGCTTCGCGTTATCTCGTGCTCGCCCGGATCGAGAAGAAAACCTCCCTGGCGGTGGAAGCGGCCGTCATGATGCGGCTCTTCGCGCTGCCGGCACCGTTCTTCAAGAAATACAGCGCAGGCGAACTGGCCAACCGCAGCAGCGCGGTCGGCGAGCTGTGCAGGCTTCTCATCGGAGAACTCTTCTCCACCGGGATCCTGTCGCTCCTGTCGCTCCTCTATGTGACGCAGATCACGCAGTTCTCGCCGGGACTGGTGGGTCCCGCGCTCCTCATCGTCGCCGCCACGGCTCTGGTCTCCCTGATCACGGCCGTATTGCAGACGGCGAACAACCGGATCCTGCTCGCTGCGGGCGCCAGAGAACAGGGGCTTTCCTATGCCCTGATCACCGGTGTGCAGAAGATCAAACTCTCCGGAGCGGAGAAGCGTGCTTTCTCGAGATGGGCGGACTGCTACGCGGAAGAGGCGCGCGCCGCCTACCGGCCGCCGTTCTTCCTCAGGATCTCGCCGGCCGTCACGCTGGCGGTATCGCTCGGCGGTACGGCGGCATTGTATTATTTCGCTGTCAGGACCGGTGTCACACCTTCCGGGTATATCGCGTTCAATGCGGCGTTCGGCTATGTGGCCGGCGCTTTCGGGGCATTCTCGCAGATCGTGTCGGATGTCTCGCGGATCCGTCCGATCCTGGAAATGACGGAACCGATCTTAAAGACCGCACCGGAACGCGCGGAGGATAAGGAGATGATCACCAGACTCGGCGGCGGGATCGAACTGGGCAATGTGTGGTTCCGCTACAATGAGTCGGCCCCTTATGTCGCGGCGGGGATCGATCTCAAGATCCGCTCCGGGGAATACATCGCGATCGTCGGACGCACCGGCTGCGGCAAGAGCACGCTCATGCGCCTCCTGTTAGGCTTTGAGAAACCGGAACGCGGCGCGATCTATTATGACGGCAAGGACCTGAACAGGATCGACTTAAGCTCTCTGCGCAGGCGCATCGGCGTCGTGATGCAGGACGGGAGCCTGTTCCCCGGGGATATCTATTCCAATATCGTGATCGCGGCCCCCTGGCTCACCGTGGAGGATGCCTGGGAGGCTGCGGAACTTGCAGGGATCGCCGATGATATCCGGGCGATGCCCATGGGGATGCATACGGTGATCGGTGAAGGACAGGGCGGGATCTCCGGCGGGCAGAAGCAGCGGCTGATGATCGCCAGAGCGCTGGCGCCCAAGCCCAGGATCCTCATGTTTGACGAAGCGACCAGCGCACTCGATAACAGAACGCAGAAGCAGATCTCGGAGGCGCTCGACGCGCTCGGATGCACCCGTATCGTCATCGCGCACCGGCTCTCGACGATCAAAAACTGCGACAGGATCCTCGTGCTGGATGAAGGGAGGATCGCGGAATCCGGTACCTATGAGGAACTGATCGGCAGAGGCGGGATCTTTGCGGAACTGGTGAAGAGACAGCGTCTGGACGACTGAACAGGAGAGGGACGGAATGGTACGTGAACTGACACTCGAAGCGAAAACCGAGAAACTGGACGAGCTGATCGGGATCATCGATGAGGAACTCGAAGCCGCCGGCTGCGATCCCAAAACACAGATGAAGATCGATCTCTCGGTCGAGGAGATCTTTGTGAACATCGCGTCCTATGCATACGGCGAAGATGGCGGTGTGGTGGACATCCGGATCGAGATCGATGAGAATTCGGCTGTGGTGCGCCTGTCCTTTGCGGACAGCGGCATTCCGTTCGATCCGCTGGCCAAAGAGGACCCGGACGTCAGCCTGCCGGCGGAGGAACGCGGGGTCGGCGGACTGGGGATCTTCCTCACAAAAAAGAGCATGGACGGCGTGTCCTACGAATACCGGGACGGCCGGAATATCCTGACCATGCACAAAGCCTTTTGAGGTCTCCGTTACAAGATGAAGAAACTGAAACGACTGAATGAGCATATCCTCTTCAAGAGCCTGCTGGGCATCCTGGCGCTGCTTGTCCTGTATTCCACCGTCGTGGGCGGCATCGGCTACCGCGATTTCTCCAATGTGCTCATGGCGCAGTATACGGAGAGCGCGTTCCATTCGGCGGACACCGCTTCCCGTATCATCGACGGAGACCGGATCGGTGCGTATCTCGAAAGCGGCGGCAGTACGGAGGAGTACCTGGAGATCCTCGGGCAGATGGAGGATATGTGCAATACGCAGGGGACGACCTTTATCTATCTCATCGTGCCGGACCGCACGGACTACGCGCATATCACCTTTGTCTTCTCCACCATCAACGAGAACAGCCCCTACACCCGCTACGATTTCGGCTATGTGCGGGAGACCACCAACGACGACTACCGGGGAAAATACCGTGCCCTGTATGAAGGGCAGACGGACCGGGCCGTGGTGATCAGGGACAAAGGATATATCGAGACGGATCCGCACCTCACCGCGATGATCCCGGTCAGGGCGTCGGACGGGAGCGTGCAGGGGATCCTGTGCGTGCAGGAGCAGATGGAAGCGCTCTACCGTGCCCGGCATGATTTTCTGATGGGGATCCTGAGGACCCTGATCGTCGTGTCGCTCCTGGTCCTTATCGGGCAGGGGTATTATCTCAACAAGATGCTGCTGTCGCCCATCCGCAGGATCATGCGGGAAGCGAGGCGGTTTGCTGCCGAGCATGTGCTGCCGGAAAAGTCTCTCAGGGAGAAGGTCAGAAACCGTGACGAGATCGGCGTGCTCGCGGAATCCGTGGATCAGATGGAGGAACAGATCGGCAGCTATGTGGAGAGCATCACCCGGATGACCGCGGACAAGCAGCGCATCTCGTCGGAACTGTCCCTCGCGACCAAGATCCAGATCGGGATCCTGCCGCAGGTGGAGCCGCTGTTCTCCGGACGCAGGGAATTTGATCTGGCCGCGAAGATGGATCCTGCGAGGGATGTCGGCGGCGATTTCTACGATTTCTACTTCATCGATGAGGACCATCTGGCACTGACGATTGCCGATGTGTCCGGCAAGGGGGTCCCGGCCGCCCTGTTCATGATGGTATCCAAGGCGCTCATCAAGAACCGTATGCTCAGCGGAGATACACCCGGACAGGCGCTCGGGCACGTGAACGACCAGCTGGTCGTGACCAACCGCGCGGATATGTTTGTGACGGTCTGGCTCATGATCCTCACGATCTCCACGGGCGAATGCATCGTGGCAAATGCCGGGCACGAGCATCCCGCGGTGCGGAGGGGGAGCGGAGAGTATGAACTCATGATCTACAGGCACTCGCCGCCGATCGCCGTAGTCGCGGATGTGGATTTTGAAGAGCACTGCTTTACCATGCAGCCCGGAGACAGTTTCTTCGTCTACACGGACGGCGCGGCGGAGGCGACCGATACCTCCGAGGAGGAGTTTGGACAGGAACGGCTGTGCAATGCGCTCAATGAGGAACCGGACGCGGATGCGGAACGGGTCATCCGGCATGTCTCTGATGCCATCGGGGCGTTCACGGGCGGGACGGAACAGTTCGACGATATCACAATGCTCTGTTTCCGGTTTTTCGGGCCCGACGGAGGCGGCTCGTAACCATGTATTTCAGTCCGAAGAAGCATATCCTCTCAAATGTGCTTTTATTCGTGGCAATGCTCCGGCTGATCGCGGCGGCCGTCTCCCTTGCCGTCCGCCTGATCATGCGGCGGGGAGGGATCCTGCCGGATCTCGCGGACGAAACGCTCGCCAGGATGCAGCTCGTGCCTGCGGCTGCGGTTCTCCTGATCACCGCGCTGATCTTTCTCACCGCTCTTATTGAGATCGGCAGGAACCTCAGGGTCATCCCGAAAGAGGAGAGACAGGAGCTGGCCCGCCTGCAGGAGGAGACCTTTGGCGAGAGGAATGCGGCATTGCCCGCCGAGACCGTCCGGAAACTCCTGCTGATCTGGCTGGCGATCCTCGTGGGGGCGCAGTCGATGTATGATCTCTCCGCGGAGATCTACAGGCGTTTTGTGACCGGTCTGGCCCGGGCGTTCATCGATGCCACGGGGAGCACGGGCAGCGCCTACGCGTCCTTTTATAATCTCAGCCACGGATTCAAGTATCAGGGAATGCTCATTGCGCTGCTGCTGGGTGCCGCCATGACAGGGATCTTTCTGGCGGACAGGATCCTGATCGCTGCAGTGGTGCTCGTGGCGGGGCTGTTCATGATCTCCGCCGCGGGGATGGAGATGTATACGCTGCCGGTAATGGGCAGGGCCTACGGGATCGTCTGGTCCTCCGTGATCTTCCATTTCATGGAGACCATCGGACTGATCGCCGTCGCATGCTATCTGAGGGTGAAATATCATGGGGTATGACAGATCCTGGACAATCCGGTATACGCTCATCAATGTGACGTATTTCATCGCTTTCTGCACGATCCACGCGATGGCGGCGGTCTTTCTGCTTGACAACGGGTTTTCCAACACGCTGGTCGGCGTGCTCCTGGCGCTGGCCAATATCCTGTCCGCGATCGCTCAGCCGGTTGTCGCCGGCATCATCGACCGGCCCGGCCCTCTCACCAACAGACGGTTCATCCTCATCGCCGTCACGGTGATCCTCGCGGGATCGCTGATCCTGTTTACGGTGCCGGGAAACAGGCCTGTGATCTTCGTCATCTATGCCCTCATCTACATGGTGCAGTTTGTCTATCAGCCCGTGATGACGGCGCTGTTCTTCGAGTATGAGAAGGCCGGATGCCGGATCTATTACGGCCTTGCGAGAGGACTGGGCTCTGCGGGCTTTGCGGTGACCTCCGCCATTGTGGGCGGCGCGGTCGCCCGGTACGGCGTGCGGATCCTGCTCATCATCAATGTGATCTCCATGCTGCTGTCCGCTGCCGTCGTATACACCTTCCGGAAGCCGGAGGGAGAGGGAGGACCGGACGGCATCGATGACGGTTCCCCGGAAGCGGCATCGCCGAATTCCCTGCCATCGTTTGCCCGTGCCTATCCGGCTTTTATGGTCTTTCTCGCGGGAACGGTCTGTTTCTTCTTCGCACATAATATGATCAATGACTTCATGATCCAGATCATCCGCACGCTGGGAGGCGGGGAGACGGAGCTGGGCTATTCCAATTTTCTGCAGGCGATCCTGGAGCTGCCGGTGATGGCGGTTATCGGTCTGGTCCTGAAGCGGATCAAAGCGGACCGGCTCCTGATCCTGTCGGGCGCGGCCTTCTTCGTGAAGATCCTGATCCTCATCTTTGCCGGCAATATGGCGATGATGTATCTGAGCCAGTCCATGCAGCTCTTTGCCTACGCCGTGTTCATCCCGGCCTCGGCCTACTATGTCAACAGCCATATGTCCGACGCGGACCAGGTCAAGGGACAGGCCTTCGTCACGAGCGCCATCACGGTGGGCGGGGTGTTCTCCAATCTGTTAAGCGGCGTGATCCTGGATCATGCCGGCATCACAGCCATGCTGGTGACCGGGACGGCCGTCTGCGGCGCCGGCGTCCTCATCGCGGTGTACGCGCTGGAGCGGATGCCTGCACGGAATAAGCAGTAGAACTGTGCTATAATGGTCTCATGGACACCAAAACCGGGCGGATCTATGCCGCCATCGATCTGAAATCCTTTTACGCTTCCTGCGACTGCGTCGATCTGGGGCTGGATCCCCTGACCACGAATCTCGTTGTGGCCGATGCGTCGCGGACCGGCAAGACGATCTGTCTCGCCGTTTCACCTGCGCTCAAAACCTATGGCATCCCCGGGAGACCCCGTCTCTTTCAGGTGGAGCAGCGTGTCAAAGAAGTCAATGCGGAGCGGCTGCGCCGGGCGCCGGGACACCGCTTCACGGGCACCTACCGGGACATCCGGGAGGCCGGTGATCCCTCGCTCGCACTGGATTATATCGTGGCGCCGCCCAAAATGGCCCGTTATATGCAGGTGAGCACGCAGATCTACCGCATCTATCTGCGCCATGTGGCACCGGAGGACATCTTCGCCTACAGCATCGACGAGGTCTTCATCGATCTCACCGCCTATCTCTCCGTGAGCGGAAAAAGTGCCCACGATATGGTGATGGGGATGATCCGCGACGTGCTTAAGGAGACCGGGATCACCGCCACGGCCGGGATCGGTACCAATCTGTATCTGGCCAAGGTGGCCATGGATGTCGTGGCAAAGCATGCCGAGGCGGACGCGGACGGCGTGCGGATCGCCGAGTTGGATGAGATGAGTTACCGCCGGGAGCTCTGGGGCCACCGGCCGATCACGGACATCTGGCGGATCGGCGGCGGTACGGCCAAAAAACTCGCGGACCGCGGGATCTATACGCTCGGAGACATCGCCAGAGCGTCGCTGGACAGGGATCCTTACCGCGGGGAGCCCATGCTGTACAAGATCATGGGTGTGAACGCGGAACTCCTCATCGATCATGCCTGGGGGTATGAGCCCTGCACCATGGCGGAGGTCAAGGCGTACCGGCCGGAGAATACGAGTCTCTCCAGCGGCCAGGTGCTGACGAGACCTTATGCATATGACGAGGCGAGGCTCATCGTGCGGGAGATGACGGATCTGCTCGTGCTGGATCTGGTGGACAAGGGCCTCATGTGCGATTCGATCATGCTCACGATGGGTTATGATGTGGAGAATCTCACGGATCCCGCCCGCAGATCGGAATATCACGGCGAGATCACGATCGACCGCTACGGGAGAGAGGTGCCGAAGCATGCGCACGGCTCGATGCAACTGGATGGCTTCACCAGTTCCACGCGTCTGATCATGGATGCCATGATGCGGCTCTTTGACAGGATCGCGGATCCGTCCCTTCTGGTGCGCCGTGTCTATGTCGTCGCGGTGAACACGAAAAAAGAAGAGGAGGTGGAAGCTTCCAAGCAGGATGTCTGTGAGCAGCTGGACCTTTTCACCGATTACGAGGCGCTGGAGCGCAAACGGCAGGAGGAGCGCGAGGCTCTGGAGAAGGAGAAGAATCTGCAGCACGCCGTTCTGGATATCAAGAAGCGCTACGGCAAGAATGCCATCCTGAAGGGGATGAACCTGCAGGAGGGTGCCACGACGATCGCCCGCAACGGGCAGGTCGGCGGGCACAAGGCATAAGGAGGCAGGGAATGCAGGGATTGCATGGATTGCAGGCGGATGATTACGCGGATATCATCGATCTGCCCTACAGCGGTTCGCTGACGCACCGCCGGATGGCGCCGGAGAAGCGTGCGGCGCAGTTTTCTCCCTTCGCGGCGCTCACCGGCTACGACGAGGCGGTGGACGAGACCGCCCGGCTCACGCAGGAGCAGGCGGCGCTCGGAGACGGGATCGAGATCACGCAGCTGCCGGAGGAGATCTGACGGGGGACTGTGTTGCGGCGCGAGAGCGTCGGTGTGACCCTCCGCCCCGGGAGGTGTATCGGTAACAGGCGAAGATTTCACTTTGTCGGCGGCTGTTTTCGGACTTGGCGGTTGTCTGGCCTGTTACAAATGGCCGAACAGAGGATTGTAGCAGGCTGAAAGGCCTGAAATGACCTGTCGCAAATGGCCGAACAGGGAATTGTAGCAGGCTGAATGGTCTGAAATGGCCTGCCGCAAATGGCTGAACGGAGAATTGTAGCAGGCTGAATGTGTTGAAATGGCCTGCTACAAATGACTGAACATGGTATTGTAGCAGGCTGAATGTGTTGAAATAGCCTGCTACAAATGGCTGAACGGGGAATTGTAGCAGGCTGAAAGACCGGACGAAACTGCGTCGGACTGGAGATGCACCGTGTACAGAAGAGCCGGATCGTGGTATAATCAAACTTACGTCATATGCTGACGATAGAGGAGTATAGAGGAAAACAGAGGAAGAAAGAGGAGAAATCATGATGAGGAAGACAGCATGGGGATTGAGGATCGGAGCGGTCCTGATGACGGCGGTACTGCTTGCGGGCTGCGGTGCGAAGCAGGATCCGCAGATGACGCAGCCGGAGACGGATAAGCCGGCGGGTGCGGAAGCGATCGAGAAGCCGGCGGAGGAAGCCCCCAAAGGGGAAGGTGCCGAGGAGCCCGGCTATGTGGGGATGGTCAATCCCTGGCATGAGTGCACGGAGGAAGAGGCCAGAGAGGCATGTTTCAGGCTGTTCAAGGCTCCCGAAGGGGCGGAAGTCCTGGACTGGATGATGATGGAGCCGCAGGAGGATACGCCGTCCGGCGTGGGACCCATGGTACAGCTGGACTTTAAACTGGATGATCTGATCTACTGCGCGAGAGCCCAGCAGGGGACACAGGAGGACACCGAGATCCACGGCCTGTATTACGACTGGGATGACGAGCTCGACTGCACGCTGGCCAATTGGGGCGGCGGGAACATGAAGGGCAAAAGCTACCGGGACATCAATGAGAGCGGGATGCTCGATCTCATCACCTGGTATGATATCGAGGTGGGCATTTCCTACAGCCTCTCCACGGGAGCATCGGATCTCTCCGGTTTTGACATCCAGGCGATCGCGGAGCAGATGTATGATCCCTCCTGGGAACCGGTCTGGAAGGATGCCATGGTGACCTATGACGCCCATGCGATGATGACCACCGAGATCACCGGCTGCGAAACCTTTACGCAGATCGTGGACAACCTGCCGGCCGGCAAGGGATACACGACGGTCAAGATCGGCGACGAGGATGTGCTGCTCGTAGCGAGCGGTACCTATGAGTTCGAACCCGGCAAGACCGGTGCGATCGACGCCGAGGCATTTATCTATGCGGATGGGGATGTCAAATACATCGGTGCCGTGAACTGCGGCGGCACGGCTTATCCGCTCGCGATCAAGGACGGCCTCCTTTACACCGGCGGCAATCACTATATGTATAAGCTTACGATCAAGGACGGCGCCTTTACCACGGCGGAGGAAGCCATCGTACGCTATGACACCGACGGCAACGCGTCCTATGATTACCGGACGGCCGATACGGATTATACGGACTACGACCAGGCGACGGCCGAAAAGAAATTCGGCGAGCTCTTCGGTGAGACGGATGAGGAGGATGTTCTCATCTTCGATACGATCGTGAAGTAATACGGCACGGATCGCCCGACATGACCAAGACGGATGACAGGAGGTTCATGCGATGACGGATAAGGAACCCGGAAAAGAAAAAAGACGGGTCTCGATCGCAACGAAGATGTATGTCTTCGTCGCGGCCATCGTGGTGATGGTCGGTCTCGGTACGACCGCCATCGCCTATCGTGCGCAGGCGAACCAGATCGACAGCTACTATAAGCAGAATACAGCTGACAATGCCCGCAACTTCGCCTCCATGGTGGACGGGGATTTCCTGCGTGAACTCGAGGGCGTGGCTGCCTCCGAAGAATTCCAGGCGATCCGGGATGCCGCGGAGGAGGCGGGCGATGAAGCGCCGGTCGAGGCGTATCTGAGAGAAGCGGGACTCTGGGAACAGTATTCCGAAACCCGGGAACAGCTCTCGGAATATCTGCGCAACATGGACGGCATCAAGTATCTCTATATCATCGCGCACGGGGATAAGGATGCGCTGGAGGATATGTACCTCATCGACGACGATGAGAATCCGATCTATGAAACGGGCTATTATGAGGAAAGGGAGGAGACCCTGCGGGGCATCGACCTGACGGATATGCCCGAGCCTACGATCTCCTACGGGGACTGGGGCTGGCTCTGCTCCGATTTCAAGCCCGTGTATGACTCCAACGGCGAAGCGGTCTGCATCGTCGGCTGTGACATCGGCATGGACGAACTGATGACGGAGCGCAGGCGGCTGCTCGCGATCCTCGTCACCGGCATGCTCGTCTTTACCTCCGTGGTGCTCGCGATCTCGGTCTTCTTCATCAACCGCGCCGTTGTGCGGCCGCTCAATGCGATGACCGGAGAGATGAAGAAATTCGCTCCCTCGCAGAATGCCGATTACGAGCAGGCCGGTGTCATCAATATGAACATCAGGAGCAATGATGAGATCGGAGAGATCTACCACGGGATCCGGGACATGCAGATCAGCATCATCGATTATCTCCGGGATCTCATCCGGCTGCAGGAGGACAAGGCCAGGGCCGAGCACGATCTGCAGGATAAGGAGAAGGAGATCGGCAAACTCAGTGAGGAAACCTACCGGGATGCCCTCACGCATGTCGGGAGCAAGGCCTTCTATGTCAAGAAATCCGCTGAGCTCAACGAGCGGATCGCCGCGGAGCAGGTATCTTTTGCCGTCGTCATGGTCGATATGAACAACCTCAAGGGGATCAACGACGTGCATGGCCATGAGGCGGGAGACGAATATATCATGGGATGCTGCCATATGGTCTGCGAAGCCTTCCGGCATTCCCCGGTGTTCCGTGTCGGAGGCGATGAGTTTGTGGCGCTCCTGACGGGCGGCGATTACGAGAACCGGAGGAAGATCGTGGACAGGCTGCGGGCGGACTTCCGTACCTCCTACGAGAAGACGGACAGAGATCCCTGGCTGCGCTACTCCGCAGCGGTCGGCATCGCGGACAGCACCCCGGAGGACGAGTCGGTCGAGCCGGTACTGAAGCGCGCGGACGAGGCTATGTACGAGGACAAGGCCGCCTTCAAGAACCTGTACGGAGGGGAGGTCCGGTAAGTGCCTGACGGACCCGCGCATGTGAAATATCCATGGTGCAGGCCCGTCCGATTGAGATATGCCAAGTTCATCCAACTGAGATAGACCGGGTGAAAACCCGGATTATCCGCAAAGAATACTTGATCAATCATATGAGGAGGAACACAGTTATGAACAGTCCCAAAGAAAGAATAGTGGCCGGCCTGCTTGCAATCTTTCTCGGCGCTCTCGGGGTCCACAAGTTTTATCTCGGCTATACCAAGGAGGGTGTGATCATGCTCCTGGCCACAATTCTTACCTGCGGTATCGTCGGTACGGTGATGGAGGTCATCGGTGTGATCGAAGGGATCATGTATCTGACCAAATCCGACGAGGAATTCCAGGAAATCTACGTGCAGAATCAGAAGACCTGGTTCTGATCATCACGCTCCGATCAAGCGGATGTACAAATTGCAATCTGTTTACAGAATTTCCATGAAGAGGTGCGGGCGTCCCGCACCTCTTCTATATTTGCAGAGAATCTGTCCACGGGGCAGTATCCACCGGATGGTAACTGCAAACACAGATATACGGCAAATGCAGCTACCCTGATTTCACAGGATCATCAGAGTAAGGCAGCATTTCTACGCAAGATGGTAACTGCAAACACAGATATACGGCAAATGCAGCTACCCTGATTCCACAGGATCATCAGAGTAAGGCAGCATTTATACGCAAGATGGTAACTGCAAACACTGATTTGCCGTGAATTCAGTTACCCTGATCTCGCGGGATGGTCAGAGTAGGGTAGCATTTCTACGCAAGATGGTAACTGAAAAGGCGGATATACGGCAAATGCAGTTACCCCGTCTCGCGGGATCATCAGAGTAAGGCAGCATTACTTCACCTGAGGGTAACTGCAAACGCAGATATGCCGCAAATGCAGTTACCGGTTGCCGCCGACAGCGGGATAGGGAATGATGCCGGAATAACAAAGGCAAAAACAAAGACAAATACAAAGACAAATACA
>JAFXTJ010000029.1 GCA_017535945.1 Lachnospiraceae bacterium | reverse complement strand
TCCCGCGGATAGATCCGCATGGCGGCATATTGCGGCCTGGCCCAGATCGGAGAATCATCCTGCCACATTTCCTTCATTCCCATCCGGTTGATCCCTGCGATCATGGAATCGAGATCTGACATTCCGGAACCGAAGTGTTGCAAAACAAAGCTTTCCGTCAATCCGGCGTGGCTGAAGAGCACCCGGTCAAACCGGTGGATATACGCACTGTTTTCCGGCGGAAGAGCATTCCGCAGTTCCGCGATCCTCTCTTTCACCAACTCTTCCGCGTAATACGAATAGCCGGATTCCAGCGCATTCCACAGGTAACTCAGGTCATGATTGCCGTAGCACCAGAATGTATCCGGATGATCCTTAACGAAGTCGATCGCCGCGTCAAAGGTCTCATGATAGAGATCAAGGTTCTGCTGCTGATCCCAGTCATCCACCAGATCGCCGAGCATGACGATGGCATCACAGGATGCGCCGGACAGCAACTTGTCCGCTTCCGCAAACATCCGGGGCTTTAAGTGTACATCGGGTATCACAAAGATCTTGCTCATGTCTGCATGCACTCCAATGATCCGGGGATCATCCGTATCCGATAGCTTTTCTGATCAATATTTTAGCATATGCAGCCCGCGATAGGGGGAGAATGATCGGCGATCCGGCGACTTGTCTGCTTCGCGCATGGCAATGAAACTGAGCGTGACCGGAAGGGATTTTCCGTTTCAGCACGTATTAATTATATAGCTAGTGTTTATATAGTTGATGACAATGGTGATCAACCAACAGAGGAGGTGCTTATGAACCGATTTTTTGCAGATGAGATCCGTACAAAGAGCGCACAGATCAGGGCACAGGGGATCAGCGAGGAGAGGATCGGCAGGATCCTTCAGGCGTACAGGAATATCATGAAAGCAGCATGGATCGGCAGAAACGACGGACTGCTTGATCTCGAAGAGTTCGCGATAAATTTTGATGACGGCAGTGCCGCGGGGAGATTATTTGCCCGGTTGATCGTATGTGTGTGCAATGGATTCGACCCGGGGCTGGTCGAAGAGATCGGAGCGTTCAAAGCGGCCGCTCTGGATCTGCCGGATTACGACGGGCTGATCCTGGTGATGTGTATCAGGGGCGTGCTGTACATCCAGGCGGGACATCATCCCTGCGCGGTTCATGAACTGCTGATCTCCATGTGGCCGGAGGAACTCTATGAACCGATCCGGAAGCAGGAGGGGTGGGGTGTCGGGGAGAATGAAGATCCGACCGATGTGTTTTGGAACGGTCGTTTTTGAAGGAGGGCATGCCTATGAGAGAACTTTACCTTTATGAGCACCACGACGGAGGGGAGGAACTGCAGGTCGGCCTGTTCTTCTATGTGGAAGATCACTTCATATTCTCCGGATGCCCCCTTTCTAAGGCCGAATCCTACGGGGATTTTCTGGTGTATCCCGGGAGCCACTTCGTCGTCTGGGAGGGCTTGAAACACCTGAGGTATGCCGGGCACGGAAGCTCCCGCCGCGCGGTCGACTACGATTATTTCCCGCGCGGACGCGTGGTATACCGCAAGAGTGATGACACCTTTATCATCTACCACGACCGCTGTATCACCAACCGGATCGACCGCGTCGCCAGCCGTTACAGGGGCTGCAAGGTCCGGCTGGAACTGGACGAGCACTATTGCTGCCACATGTGCAATGAGGGTTATGTCATGTGACTCCACATCGCCGCTACATATGGTATGGCTAACGCGCCCCGGCTGCATCCCGCTGCAAGATGTAGCTGGGGTTTTTATCGGACTCCATTCGGGATATTCTGCGGGTGCAGGTCGCGTGAAAGACCGTTCGGGTATTGCGCGAAACGCATCATGAACACAGGGTGATCGGGATTCAGGGCGCAGGTAAACCGGCCGGACCGGGAGGAGGAGAACGATGAAGGATAGGATGATCGGGAACGCGGATGAGCAGCTCAGAGAGATTTGCGTGGAAGGGATCAACGGGAAGTACGACGAGTCTTTGAAGAGAACGGCTCTGTGCCGCCTGGATCAGGAACTTTCCATTGTTACGAGACAGGGAACCGCCTCCGATTATCTGCGGGTCATAGGCGCACTCCGTGCCGCGCGGATCGAGGCGAGCGAACTGATCTTCCGCGGATGCGCGGCGTCTTCCATCCTGGCCTATGCCGCCGGCCTGTCGGATCTTGAACCGTTAACCGGCGTTCCCGGATCGCATGCCGGTTCCCGCTCCGGGTTGCACAGGGTGCGCCATTCCGGTTTTGAGGTGCGGGTCACGAAGGAAAACTATGACCGTCTGATGGAATACTTCGGCAATACGCGCAAAGGGAGAGTGAAGCCTTGCCGGTGGAAGCGCTTGTTGAAAAGGCGCACATTTGATAAAATCGAATATGTCTTCGGATAGACGAAAAAGCTCCGGTTACGATCGCCGGATCTGCGGAGCGGCAGGAGTGGATCGATGAAATTACATTTCCCGACGGACTTTCAGATCGAAGGGACGGAATTTTCCCGTCCGGATGTGAATGACGGGAGTGAATACGCGTTCCGGATCTGTTATCACTTTACGCATCCTTTGTCGAATGAAAGCTGCCTGACCCTGGCGGAATACCTGCAAGGTGAATACGGGAGGATCGCGGCATTGCGCGTGCATTTCCGCGGCGACGATGGGATCCTGACAAAGGAGTATTCCGGCGTTGCGGCGTATAAGAGCGCGGAGCGCCCGGCAGGTCAGGACGTCACGTATGCGGGAATGGACGGAGACATCGATATTGACGGCTACTCCCTGATGTTCGACCTGGATAATCGCGGCGGGGATGCGCATGAACAGACGCTTCCGCAGGAGGACGGCGGTCCCTGCACTCTGCGCCTGGAGTACCGCAGGCCCATTCCGCACACAGGTCCGCCGGTTCCGGGCCCGGAGACGGAGTATTATCTCTGCGAAAACCGGCTGGTGATGCGCGTCATGAGAGAGAACAGCTTTTACTGCCTGGATCCCGTGGCGCGGCTTTGGCGGTATTCTGACATCCTCTGGAATGATTACTACGGCTGGGACGGCTGGGGCGAAGATGCAAAGACATTTCATAAGCTGGATATGGAAGATCCGGTGGAATACTACCTCAGGGAAATAGCAGGGAAAGAAGAAAGATGAAGATCAGGATCGCGTTTGTTTGAAGCACCGGGGGCGCCCGGCGTGATCGGCGGTGAGTTTGTGCACTGGTAAGGAGAGAGTTTTTGGGGGGAATGTCCGGGCCTTCCCGGATAAACATCTGAACGGAACGGGGAGATCAGCCATGGAAAGCGGCAGCGTAAAAGCGGAATTAAAAAAGGTCGTCTATCTGTGCATGCTCATCAGCATGACCATCCATTCGGTCCTCGTGATCATACTGGACCG
>JAFXTJ010000028.1 GCA_017535945.1 Lachnospiraceae bacterium | reverse complement strand
TGTCGAGAGGCGTCGGCTCCTCCTCCGCTTCTTCGCCTCCCTCTCCGGATGCGGCGGCATCACCGCCTTCTCCGCCCTCCGCCGTGGGATCAGGCACCTCCGGGAGGATCGCTTCCGCGGGGGCCGGATAGACCTCCGCCTGCTCCCCGTCATCGGAGAGCGCCGTGATGAAGAAAATGCCGTCCTCATAGTACAGATCCACCGCCTGCTCTTCCGGATGGATGGAGAGCGGGATGGATGTCGCCGTGGGAAGGAGATTCTCCGTAAAGACGCGGATCCTGTAGCTGCGGACGATCCGTTTGTTTTCGCGTCTGGCCTTGTCCGATACCAGTACATATACTTCGTTGGTCCCCATGCACAGCGAACGGACACCGCCTCCGGAGGGGGCCGTGAACAGATTGTTGATATGGCCGGAATTCCCGGACATTTCAAAGATCCGCATGCCCTCCTTGCGCCCGTCGGCGAAATAGAAGCCTTCTTTGTTGCTGCGGCACCAGGAGCTCATACTGCTGTAGGCGGGCAGTTCCGCCGCCCTGTCAAGGGCCAGCGGGAACAGGACACCCGAGAAGAAAATGAACAGTGCACATATCAGGATTGCCGATCGTCTATACATCCGTCACTCCAAAAGATTCTCTGAAAACCGGTCTAACGGGTCAGGCTCTCCGTCCCGATCCGTTTGAAACTGTTGATGAACAACCTCAGCCACGGGATATCCCCGAGCACCAGATTGGAGAAGAGCATGGCCAGCGCGATGATCACGAGGATCAGGCTCACCCAGAAGAGCATCCCGAAGATCGTGTCGCTGTGGTACCGGAACCACCGGATGATCCGCCGGATGATCCCCGTCCTGGATCTGGGCGCCGCGGCCAGCCGGATATCGCGGTACAGCTCCGTGAACCTGAAATAGCTCTGGTTTGCCGTCTTCTTCTGCAGCAGCTGGTAACTGTCCGCCTTGAGGGAAGCCTTGCTCTCCAGGAGCAGCAGCAGGATCCTCGCGCACTCCACGACACATTCCCGCTCCCTGATCTCCGCATCCAGATCCGTCAGTTCGATCTCATAGTTGATGAAAACGGAATCGTCGCGGTTTAAGTTGAGCAGTCCCTGCCGTAAGCACAGATACAGTAACGGCCAGGGCAGCCCCGAGGTCATGCAGGCCAGGATCACATTGATGCAGATGTCCTCGCACTCCGTCAGGGATTTGGTATCCCCCATGTAGAAGGTCTCCAGCGGACGTTCCTTCCTGTACGGAAAGACAAATACATGGGCTCCCTCGGAGGAGAAATTGTCAATGAGCGGATCATCCTCAAAATGCTGGCTCTCATACAGAGACAGAAGCCTGCGCACGATCTCGTGGTCTCTCACCCGCAGGACGGTGTAGAGAACCGCTCCGCCGGTATTGAGATCCTTGCAGATCAGGATGTCGCTGACACCCGAGATCCGGACTGTGCTGACCTCCTCCAGTCTTAATTTGGGCGATACGAGGATCATTCCATTTTGCTCTCCGCTGCGTCAAGAGCCGCTTCGATCCGGGATTTCTCCCCGGCTTCCTCCATATTCTCACGACGCTTGACGATCGCATACGCGTAGGTGCAGATGACCGGCATATCCGTGCAGTAGATATGGATCTCGTAGACGCCTTCCTTGGAAGGTGCCGTGTAGATGCCGTCCGCGCTGATCTCGCCGCTGCCGGCCGCCGTCAGCTCGTAGGTGATGCTGCAGGCCTTCATGTTGTGGAACTGCACGCCGAAGTAGTGGCTCTCCTTGGTGCCCATCGTCACGGTAGGCGTCTCCGCGGAGATGCTCTTGTCGTAGTAGTCCTCGATGAGCTCCAGATCGTTGCCGGCCGGGAACTTCATCGCCACCCAGCGGAAGGTCAGAACGAGATAGTCGATGTTGCGCAGCAGCCTCGCCGCCACGACAAAGCTCCCCTTGTCATTGAGGACACGCACGGCGGTCTCCACATTGACCAGTTCCTCCGTCTGCTTGGCAAAGAGGTCCGGATTGCCGTAGATCGTGCTCTTGGCATTGCCGCCGAGCGTCCGGTCATCCGAGATGTACTCATAGCCGATCTCGACATAGACATTGCCCTTGCCGAGTCCGTGGGCGATCTCGCCGGAATACCGGATATCGCCGAGTCTGGCGTTCCTGCCGAGCGGGATCTCCAGAACGCCCGTCGCGATCTCGGGGCCTCTGTTGGACTCCGGCATATAACCGACGGTGCCGAAGGTGTTGCCGCTGACCTCCTGCTTCGCCGCCAGATCCACCGCCTTGGTGAAATATTCCATGTAATGGCTGCGCAGCAGCTCCTGCGCGGGTGCCGCGATATGCTTGCGTCTGGTGCTCTCGCGGATCTCCTCGATGATATAGCTGGCATCGGTCTTGACGATCGTGATATCGGCCAGGCGGATCGCGTTCTTCTCGCCGCCGACGCTGCGCATCTCCAGATTCATGCGCCCGATCTCGTCGTTGACGATCTCCATCGGGGAATCCTCGGTGAGACGGATCTTCTGGGTAAAGCTCTGCACCGCGGTGACGGCCTGATCGTTCTCAAAGGCCGTCGCGGAGCCGCTCTTTAAGATCACATTGCTCTCCGTGCCCGGGATATCCTGCACACGGATCCAGTAATCCCGCTGCCAGACCTCGCCCTTGGCGAGACGGATGTCGTCCGCACCGACCTCCAGTTCCTGCGAGCCGTCCGGTGTGGCAAAAGCCGGGATCTCCAGCACGCCTCTGAGGGAGAGATGCGCATCCTCCTCCGTGAGCTTCTTCACCTCGAGGATGATACGGACATTGCGTCCCTTACTGACAACGGCGGGGATCACGACCTGCGCATGGAAATTCTCGCTCTTCAGGATATTCTCCCGGAGCAGGAACTCGGTCTCGAGCTCATAATCCCTGCGGCTCTTCTTCCTGTCCGTGAGGAAGAATTCATAGGCCTCGCTGACCCTGTTGTATTCGTATTCTTTGTCGGAGTCCTTATGCGATACGGAGTAGACGGAATGGACGGGTTTTTCCTTGAAGCGGACATTGAGGGTGGCCTCATTGGTCTTGAGATCCTGGAAGCCCTCAATGGCGGAAAGCTTCTGCACCGTGGAGCTGTCCACCACGATCTCGCGGCCCGTTCCGTCAATGGCCACGCCGCTCTCCACCAGGATGGACAGGTCATCCAGGCTGAACACGCCCAGTCCGCATACAATGCCGGCGCCATACATCAGGCTGTTCATGAAGCGGGTCTTGTTGATGAAATAATCCTGCTCTGCCTGGAAGTCCGCGCTTGTCAGCATTTTGCCCGGATAGTACCGGTTTCTTTCAAAGGGATACAGTTGATTGTTCATCGCAAGTTCCTCCGTCTTTTGCTACTGTAACAAAGAACACACCGTCTGCGGGGCGTTTTGAATGAATTGCCCGCTGACGGAATGAACTGCCCGTTCATTTGTGAGACAGCCGCGCCGCGAGTGCCTCCTGGATCTCCCGCATCGACCCCCTGCTGATCGGCAGATGCGAGCCGTCCGCCATCGTCACCGATGTCTTATCCACATCCGTCACATGATCCAGATTGATCATATAGCTCCTGTGACACCGCCAGAACCGCGGATCGTGCAGCGCGCCGACCACCTCGCTGAGGATCCCGCGGATAGTCCAGGCTCCGCGCTCCGTATGGAGCTCCGTGTGATGGACAAATGCCTCGGCCCAGATGATATTGCCCACCTCCACCGGTTTTAACTGTCCCCTGGTCGTGCGGAACAGCACGGTTCTGCGGACCCTGAGGATCCGGGCCAGTGCCTCCCCCAGAATATCCGCTGTCATGGGCTTTAACAGATAATCCGACGCCGCGACCTTATAACCGTCGATCGCATGGGTCGCATCCGAGGTAACGAACACGAGCGGTGCGTTATCCCCGGCGGTCCTGAGCCATCGGGCGATCTCCATGCCGGAAGCTCCCCCGATCTCCGTTTCCATGAGATAGAAATCAAAGAAGCCTTTGTCGCGCACGGCAGCCATGAGCTCCGCTGTGGTGCCGTAATACTCCACAACCGTCTCGATCCCTTTCGCCTCCAGGATGTCCTCCGTCAGGGAGCGGATCTTCTGTCCTTCCCGCGGATCGGCATCACATACGGCGATCCTCATGGCCGTTTCCACCGATGCTGCCCCAAGCGCCATATACGTCTCACTTCAAGATCATGTCTTTTCCGCCTCGTCCAGCCGCATGCGCGCCGCCAATTCCTTGGCCAGAAAATAGATCAGTCCGCATTCATTCTCCTGCCAGAGCCGCTGGCTCTGGGATACCGCGCAGATGAGATAGCCGTCCGTCACGGACCCGGTCCCGACGGCGGCGATCAGCACCGCTTCCGTTCCGAGATCCGCCAGCGCGGCGTAAAGAGCGGGCGAGATCTGCCGGATGTTCTCCAGTGTATGATCCGCAAAGATCTCCTCGGTCATGAGATCGGAGATGTCCTTTACCTCTCTGACGATCCCGGGGTCCGCCGGATCATGCAGGATACCCTCCCTGTCCACATAGTACATCGCGGAGAGTCTGAGTTCGCTCTTAAGAAACGGCCACAGCGTCTGCAGTCTGCTCTCTAAACTGTTGCCGCTCTCCAGACGGCGTATGATCGACTGCATATTCGCCTGGATCCCTCTGCGCGCGATCTTGCGGATCTCGAGGTCCCTGTGCTTCTCCTCCACATAAATGATATAGCAGTTGCGTCCCTTGTCCTTACCGCGGTAGAGGACCTTATCCATCTTCATGAACAGATCGTCGTAATTCCCCGCATCGCCCGGACAGGCGACACAGCCGGCCGTCGCGGTAACGAAGATCGAGAAATCGTCAATGGCGATCTCCTTGCGCAGCACATCCGAAGGGCCGTAGAGCTCTTCAAAGAATGCCTTACGCTCATCGTAGGTCACATCGCGGAAATTGATGAGCAACAGTTCATCCCCGCCGAATCTGCCGACGATCCCGTAACCCTTTGTATACGCCGCAAGTTTCCCGGCGATATCCATCAATACAAGATCTCCGGCCCGGTGGCCGTAGGTGTCGTTGATATATTTGAAATTGTCCAGATCAATGATGGAGAAGGAAAAAGGCGTCCCCTCCGCGATGAGCGACCTGGCGAAGTCGAGCATATAGCCCCGGGATACAACACCCGTCAGCGGATCCAGCATCTCCCCCGGGCGGATCCGGTCCGGGATCCTGTCAAAAAACGGATAGCGTCTGAGATCCGCTTCCGTATATACCGATGCGTCGCGGCCTCTGGACGTCCGCTTTTTCATGTAATCGGTCACATCGGAGAAGCTCCCGACGAGTCCGACGATCCTGCCGTCCTCATAGAGCGGGCGTTTGGAGGCGACGATATCCCGCTCCTCCCCCTTTACGACGCATTTCCCATGCACCCGGTAGGTGCTCTTCCCCTCCAGGACCCGCAGTTCGTCCGACTGGAACGGCCCGGGGTCGCTGTGCCATCCCATCTCCTCGTCGTTGCGCCCGATCAGCACGTCCTCGCCGGGAAACCCGTAGAACTCCAGGAACGCCCTGTTGACGCCCGCAAAACGTCGTTGATCGTCTTTCCAGAATATGCAGTCCTGCGCGGCATCTATGATCTGATGGAATATCTCATCTTTCATCAAACACACCGAATGATCTACTTCATTTCAGCAAAAAACCAACATATAGTATGACGTACTCCGCGCCTATAATCAAGGAAAAACGCTATTCCGTACACCCTGTCGATATTCCGTCAAGACACTAAAATAGCCGGAAGGCAGTACGCCACCCGTCGCCTCACGCCAAGAGGCTCCGGGTTGGCGTCTGCCTTCCGGCCCCGCTTACTGTCACTGTATTGGCTATTGTACTACGCGGGGCGTACTCCCCTCACCCGGCGTAGGGCAGTTCCTCAAAGAGGTCGTATTCGGCGACACCGTCCACGTAGTGGGTGTAGTCTTCGGTGGTATAGGTGAAGAAGGCGCGGCGGCCGTCCTTCGTCACGAACTCGATCTCGTCCGGATAGGCGGTGACGGGATAGAGTTCCGTACCGGGGTCCAGTACCCCGTCACTGTCCTTGGCACCCTGCGTTCTGTGATAGGAAAGCGGCTTTTTGAGTTTGATGGAGCGGGCCTCATCGCCGCGCTCGGCGGGATCGTTATTGAGCCGTTCCGAGGTCTCGGTCGTCTTCAGGCCGTCTTTGCCGTAGGTATACTCCTTTTCCACCGTCCAGGTGCCGAAGGCATCAGTGCGGGTATGGATCGTGACCGTGCCGTCCCGGATCAGCGCGGGACTGCCGTTGCAGCTGCCGAGCAGCCTGCGGTCACCGGCGGCCTCATAGAGATCAGTGGTCGTCCAGTCGTCCATGCCCGAGAACGAGACCAGGAAGTATTCGCCGTCCGCGGTATGGATGAAGTTGGGTTCACAGTACCAGGTCTCCTCTTTGTCAAAGGTGAACTGCTCGTTCCCGATATTCAGGGTATAGGTACTGAAGTAGGTTTCCTGGTCCGTGACCGTCTGCAGCCATACATATTCCCCTTTTCCGTCCCCGTTCACATCAAATTTCGTGGCGAAGCCGGACGGATCGATGCCGACAGTGTAAAACTCCCCTTCCGGCAGATATTCCTCCGGAAAACCGTCGAGGCTCTGATACGGGATCTCAAAGATGATCGTCCCCGAGGCATACGGTGCGATCTCATATTCGTTAAAGGCTACGCTGAGTCCGCCATTGGTGAGCCAAAGGGATGTATTCTCCACGCCGTCCGCGAATTTGTTGAGGATGGTAACTTTATAATCTTCGAACAGCATGCTCTTCGCGCGGTCGGCGGATGCGGCGATGCAGGCCAGGACGTATTCCGTCACACGATCCGCGAGCGGGTTAAAGGTTTTCTGCTCGATCCGCTCTCCGGTCCTGGTATCGAAGAGGACACCGTTCCAGACGGTCCCGCCGTGGGCACCGCCGAAATACATGTAGTAGCAGGACACGAGACAGAAGACCCGCTCGTCCGCACGGGCGATCTCGTAATTCAGTTCGTCGCTGTAATACAGCCCCATGAAACCGTTGTCCTCGCCCTCCTGCTCCTTCAGGATCTCCTCGTTCTCCCTCGTGGCCTCTTCCTCCTGCGACTTCGCATTGGCGAGGAAGTTCTCCTCCGTTTCCTTCATAAAGGCGGCAACTCCCTGCTTGAGCGCCTCATGTCCGTCATCCGTGATCTCCACGGTCTCGTAGCGGGCATCATACCACTCACAGTCCGTCTCATACGGATGCGGGACGATCCGCCACTCCGGCCCTCCGGCCGTTTTTTCCTCCGTCTGCGTCTCCGGCTGTTCCGGCGCCTGCTCAGTCACCTCTTCCATTTTCGGAGCCGCCGCCTCCGCCTGTTCCACCGCCTCCTGAACCGGAGCCGCCGGCGCCTCCGGTGCCGTGCTCCCGCAGCCCGCGAGCAGCGCCGCACACAGGATGATCACACCGGTCCTCTTGATTCTGCTGATCTTTCTTTTCATAACTCCTCCTCCATTTATGTCAGATTCCTTATATGTAGTCCGCGAGCACACAACACTGCGTATCGTCTCACTCCCCGAAAACATGATCGAAGTACCCGCTCGAGAGCACCCGCTTGCAGTACTGCATCCGGTTGCGCACCTCCTTCTTGACGTTCTCCACGTAGCCCTCCGGCAATACCTCGTCCGGATCCGCCGGAATGAACTTCCCCTTGGATGAGAGGAAGGTACCCTTGTCCGTCTTCCAGTCATAGCCGCCGTTGAAAATGAGCGGCTCCCTGTCGGAGAAGATATCGCGCCCCGGCAGGATCCTGGATTCATAGGGCAGCCCGAAGAGATTGCACAGGGTCGGCAGGATATCGAGGGAGAAGACCGGCGTGTCCACCGTGACGGGATCCTGCTTTTCCAGCGAACCGCACCAGATGATGAGGCGGTTGTGGTCACGCTCGAGCGCATTGGTCACATCATAACCGTAGAGCTCCGAGAGTGTGGGCATGTTGCCGGGCCCCGGCGATGCGCCCCTGTCCAGACCGTAGGGGAAATGATCCGCGCCGAGGACGATCACCGTGTCGTCCGCGATCCCCGCGTCCTCCAGACTTTTCACCAGCACGGCAAGCGCATCCTCCAGTTCCAGGTTGTTGGCGATATATCCCTTCACCTGCTCGGAATACGGCAGATCGGCCACCCGGTCGTAATTCTTCGCGGACATCCGGTTGACACTTTTCCCGTACTGACCGTGTCCGGATACGGTCATATAATAGATATTGAAGGGCTGCCTGCCGATGTAATCCGGAAGCGTCCCTTCGACCATCTCCCGGTCGGAAGCCGGGAAGCCTGTGCCGGTCAGGACCTTTTCCAGGCCGTTGCCCACGCCGGTAAAACCGTCGGAGTAGCCGAGTCTGTTGTGGGTCTCGTTCCGGCCGTACACGGTCCGGGAATTATTGTGATAGGCTTTGCCGAAATATCCCCGGTCATTCAGGAGATTACCAAGTGTGACCGACGTATTGTGCGCCGTGATCTCCTTCATGGATTTCCCGCCGGCGGTCGGGATCATGCCGAAGAGATTGGCATACTCGCCGCCGGTGGTCCCTGCCACGGCGGGCTGGTAATAATCCGGGATCCGGATCCCACGCTCCGCCAGCCGGTACAGCGTGGGCGTGAGTTCGGGATCGATGACGCTCCCGGAAAACGCCTCCGCCGTGAAGAAGATCAGGTTCTTCCCTTCGAACAGACCGGTATAGCGGTTCTTCCGGCTGGCCGGGATCG
Source organism: Lachnospiraceae bacterium (assembly GCA_017535945.1). Lineage (GTDB taxonomy): Bacteria > Bacillota > Clostridia > Lachnospirales > Lachnospiraceae > Butyrivibrio. The sequence goes on along the minus strand of JAFXTJ010000028.1, from coordinate 3,836 downwards.
AAGCCACATAGCGGTCCAGCTTCTGCCACTCCGCGTTTTTCGTGGATGCGGCCAGCGCCTCAAAATCAATGTCCGACTGATTGTATCCGTAATCCGGTTCGGGCTCCTCCGTATCCGCGGTCTTTTCCGCTCCGGTATCAGTCGTCCCGTCCGCTCCGTTCTCTGTTCCCGCATCTCCGGCCGTACCGGCGGTCGCCGGAGCGGCTGCGGTCGCGCTGCCTGAGCCCCCTCCGTTATCATCTCCGGCCGGATCTGCCTGCGGTGTGGTGGATGCGGACGGCATGCCGCCGCCCTCTCCGGGGATCGTCTCCGGGACAGTCGTTGCCGCTTCTGTCCCGGCCGGATCGGTCGCAGCATCCGCCATTTCAAATTCGAAGTCGCCGTCCGCCGCATCTCCTCGCATGAGCTTGCGCAGATCCAGGCGGAACCCTGTGATCAGCCCGAGTTCTTCCACGGCACTTTCGTAGTTATACTCCGTATCATAGGTGAGTCTCAGCGGTTCGCTCAGGGAGACCGCTCCGAGGGCCAGGCACAGACAGATCACGCCGGAGCATGACAGGATGCGCACGGAGGCGGCATCGTGCCGCGGCGCGGGGTCCACACGTCTCCCGTACAGTACATAGGCAAGAAACGGCGCAAGCAGCAGGATGATCTTGAAGATCCCGTCCGGGCTGAAGACCAGCCTCGCGGTATCCCCCAGAAAGCCGGACACGACGCCGCCCACTCCGTTGACGATGGTCTGCGTGTCATAGAAGACCTGAAAGGATCTGTAGATGAAGTACTGCGGTCCGTAGAAGAACGGGACGAGAAACAGCACCGCCCCCGTCAGGATCCGGTTCGCCCGCTCCGAAGATGCAAGCCGGACGACCAGGGCCAGGATCAGGCTGTAACCTGCCGAAAACAGCAGGGTCGCGAGGTACGGCAGCGCACCTCCCGCGCCGGTGGTGGAGAACCGGAGAACGGTCTCCAGATAGGGGATGAACAGGCCTGCTGCGAAGAAGAAAACCAGGCGGTCTTTGGCGGGTCTGTGAAGCATCACTTGCCGAGCCTCGTCTTCTCGGCCTTCAGGCTGCTCTTGTTCTCGTACATATTGTGATCGGCGCGGTCGAACACTTCGGCGACACACGCTTCATCCTCGTACCTGGCCATCCCGCAGGCGATGACCAGGATGACCGCCATTCCGGCGAGCAGTCCGAAGACCGTCCCCAGCAGTCCCGATTTCTGCAGATAGGTATTGCAGGTGACGATAAAGGAACCCCATCCGATGCTTGTGCCGACGGAAAAAGCCCACATCCCCGCCGGCGAAAATCCGGGCTGCAATCCGGCCGGAGTTTCCCGCCGTTTTCCTTTTGACGGATCGGTTGCCGCAATGTTCATTCCTGTGCTTCCTTAGGGAAAAATGCGAACGCGATCGCTCCGGGGCCGGCGTAGGTGCCGATCGTGGAGCCGACGGAGATCACCGGTACCCGCGACGGATCCCCCTCGTAGAGATCCGCGGAATCCGCGGCATATTTCCGCAGCAGTTCATCGGAGAGGCCGGTGTAGCCCAGGCAGTGCGGCATGGCAGGATCAATGCCGCCGAGCTTGCGGATCTGCTGGATCAGCATATTGTTGCCGTTCTTCGAGCCTCTGGCCTTGCCGATCACATCCACCAGACCGTTCGTGATCGTGATGACCGGCTTGATGGCCAGGATGCTTCCTGCGAAAGCCGCCGTCGAGGAGAGCCTGCCGCCGAGTTTCAGATATTCCAGCGTATCGAAGACGCTCAGGACCGTTGCCTTTTCCCGTACACGTGTGATCTCGTCAGCGATCTCCGCCGCGCTCCTGCCCTCGTCCCTTAACCGCACCGCATACTCCACGAGGATATAATAGGAAATGCAGAACTGCTTCGTATCGACGACATGGACCCGGCCCTCGTATTCCTCCGCCGCGAGCGTGGCACTCTGGATGCAGCCGGAGACTCCGGAGGAAATGGTGAGGCACACCGCCTCGTCCCCGTCCGCCGTCTCCTCCTCAAAGACACGGCCGTACTCGTACGGCGTGATCTGACTCGTCTTGGGGATCACATCCGTCTCGATCAGCTTCTCATAAAACTCCCGGTTGGTGATCGTGACCCCGTCCTCATACTCCGTATCACCGAACCGCACCTTCAGCGGGATGATCCGCACACCCCATTCCCGTGCGGTCTCCTGCGGCACGTCACTCGACGAATCCGCGATTATTCTTACTCCCATATGATTGATATCTCCCTTCATGGTCCTGTATTCGATAACGTGGTCTGCGAGATCGGATACATGTTGAATGTATGTATCCGATCGAGCCGCATCATCAGTTCAAGTACCGGTTGATCAGCGCCCCTCTGCGGGCCGGCGGCGTCTCCGCCTTGCGCGGGATCTGCGGGATCGCCCCGTCATCCGCCTCCTGCGCGGGTTTCTGCCCCGAAACGATCCGCTCGAGGATCGCCTCCTCCGCGAGCTCATGCGCCGGACCGAGACCATTGAAGAGCTCCAGGATCCGGTCATTGACCTTGCGCAGCTCCCGGTTCTCCCGCTCCACCTCGATGAGACGGGCCTCCAGTTCGTCGATCCTGCGGGTGAGTTCGCCGGCATCCGCCATCTGCGGCAAAGCGGCGGTTTCCGGCTCCGGTTCCCTGTCCTTGTAGGAGAAGCAGATCACCACATGATAACGGTCCGACTCGTAGCAGATCCGCACGAAACGGCTCTCATAGACATCCTCGCTGATCTCCTTAAAATACAGAGCGGAGGATTGCGCTCCCCCGTCACCGGACATCGCCCGCAGCCTGTCGCTTAAGGCCACGGCCACAAAACTCTTCAACTGCGCCATGCGCATCATGCCGTCGAGATTCTTTAACCCCGGATAGGAATCGGGGTCGATGACGAACCGTACGCCGGAGAAGAAACGCTTTCCTTCCCTGACGCGCGCGAACCGGACGAAGCATTTGCCGCGCAGATTGTGCAGGAGGGAGGCATTGCCGATGCAGTACATGTCCTCTCCGGAGCGTTCTCCCGGGATCCTGGCCGCCGACATGAGAAAGATAAAGGTCTCCATGCTCATGCTCTTTGCGATCACGGATTCTCCGATGCTGATCCGCACCGGATCGAAACTCAGGGCTGCGCTTTTGGACCTGTTCGAAGCCACGCGGTCTCCTCACCCGCCGCTCACGGCGAAATGCCTCGTGCGTCTCTCCCCGCCGTCATTCGGCAGATCATCACTGCCGCACTCGACAGGTTGGAAATCATAGATGATCTCCACCCATTCGTGTCCCGCCGTTTTCTTCCATGTAGAAAGGATCCTCCGCACGACATTGTCTGCATCCTCTTCCGTCAGCTCGGGGAAGAGCACGAAGAACTGGTTGGTCCTCGTCTGCATCATCAGATCGCTCCTGCGCAGCGTCGTCTTCAGGACCGTGCCGAAATCGTCCGTGAGGGCATTGAGCCTGGTCCCCTTAAACTCGATATTGACGGGCTTCAGCGTGAAGATCGCTTTACAGGCCGTCCCATGGTAGCTGCGGAGGAACCGGAGCAGGAACCGGTAGACATTGATGAACGCGTCCTGTCCGAGCCACAGCGCATTGCTGGCCTCGCCGCGCTCATCGAGGATCTGCGTGAGACGCTCCATATCCGCGTCGCCGTTGGCATCGCTGTAGGCCTCGTTGTCACGGTTGTCCTCGTACAGCGCATAGCCGTGCTTGCCGTTCTGCTTCACATAGTAGAGCGCTTTGTCCGCGCGGGCAAAGAGTTCGTCGTAATCCCCTCCCCTGGTGACGATCACGGTCCCGGCCGAGACGCCGATCGGGATGGAGAAATCCTCCCCCA
>JAFXTJ010000027.1 GCA_017535945.1 Lachnospiraceae bacterium | reverse complement strand
CTTCTGTTTCTTCTGTTTCTTCTGTTTCTTCCGTTTCCTCTGCCGCCGCTTCCGCAACAACCCGATCCGCCTCCCTGGCATAGACCCGGGGCATCGCATACTGTACGGGGGTCATGAGCATGACCCCCGTAAGCAGAATGGCAAGTTGTCGGAAACCTCTCATGATGTGTCCTACTCCACCGTCACCGTCAGACTATCCTGTGCGCCGCCGCCGTCCGCCGCCGTTGCGATGATGCTGATCTGCGTGCCGGCCGGAACCTTCTTACTCACAGTCAGGGTCCCGTTCGCCATGCGGACATCGGATGCCTGCAGCGTCACCTCTTGTCCGGCAGGCTGCGTGATCCCGTCAATCGTCCAGGTCACCTTCTTGTCCGCCGCCCGGTCGGGCCGCACTGCCGTCACCGTATACTTGGCCGTCACACTGGTCTTGGTGCCGATCGTGACCGTATCGGGGCCGCTGATCTCGAGCGAAGTCACAAGGCTTGCCACATTGATCGTGACCGTGGCGGACTTGTTCGACCCGTCAGCCGTCGTCGCCTTGATCTGTGCGGTACCTGCCGCAAGGGAGGTGACGACACCGTTCCGATCGACCGTTGCCACCTTGGCGTTCGTCGTGCTCCAGATGACCTCCTGGCTGACCCCGTCGGATCCGTCCGCGTCAAATGCTGCCGCTCCGCCGATGAACGCCTTCAGTGCGATCGTGCTGCCCATCTCATCCCGTTCCATGCCGAGTTTCTTACCGGTCATGACGTTCGCGGCATAGACCGCGTCCGCATTGCGGAACAGATCGACCCTGCCGGCCGGCTTCGTCACGGTGATCGTGCAGGTATTGCTGTAGATCTCACTGCCGTCCTTTGAGGATGCGAATACAGGGATACTTGTTCCCACGGGAACTTTAACACTGACCGAGAGCCTGCCCGTCACGGAAATGGCGATCGCATTCTTCGGGAGCTCATAGGTATCCGGATCAAATTCCGGATCCGTCACGCCGGTGTAATCCGGCTCGCCCGTGGACCACGTGACATTTCTGTTCGCTGTTCTGAACGGAGCGGTCGTCGCATTAAACTGCAGCGCCTTGCCCTGTGCAACCTGCGTGGCATCCCCCGCCGCAGCGATCGTGATGCCGGTCATCAGGCTGGCCACATTGATCGTGACACTCGCGCTCTTGTTCATCCCGTCTGCCGTGGTCGCCGTGATCTTGGCGGTCCCGGCGGACAGCGGCTTCACGACACCGTTGTCATCCACCTCGGCCACCTTGGCATTGCTTGTCTTCCATGTGACTTTCTGGCTGATGTTCGCGGCATTTCCGGGCGCATCCGTGACTGTTGCGACAAGTGTGATATTCTCGAGCTCATCACGGTCCACACCGATGGTCTGTCCGTTCCTGTCAACCGTGACCCCGTCCGTATTCTTCCGCAGTTTCACGACCGCCGATGCATTCTTCACCGTCACCGTGCAGGTCTCATATTTGTTACTGTCCGTCTTGCTTGTCGCTTTTACCGTGATGACGGTGCCTGCAGCGACCGTATTCTTCACGGCGACCATGCCGGCCGCGGAGACCGTCACATCCCTTGCATCTGTCACCGCGGGTTCCGTGCTCATGATCGACCAGTTCACGGCCGGTCCCTGCGCCGTCAGCTTCGCACTCTTCCCCGCTGCCACTTCTTCCGGACCGGAGATCGTGATCGCACTCTGCGTCACCTTGATCGAGACCGATGCGCTCTTACTGGAGCCGTCCGCCGCCGTTGCCGTGATCGTGGCCGTTCCGGGAGCGAGCAGTGTCACCGTTCCGTCATCAACCGTCGCGATCTTCGTATTGCTGCTCTTCCAGCTGACGGTCTGCAGAACTTCATCTCCCGGCTTCTTGCCGGCACATTCCGCTGCCAGTTCGATCTCGGGACCGGTACTAAGATCCTGTTCGATCGACTTTCCTGCCGGCTGTCCGTCCTTCAGGATCGTGACCTTATCCACTGCAGTGATGATCTCCAGATCAAAAGTCCCCTTGACCGGCTTTCCGTCCGCGTCAACACTGCCATCCTTCGCCGTAGCAGTCACCCTCACGGTGCCGCTCGCTCCGGCCTTGATCGTCACACGGCCGTTGGCCACGGTGGCCTTGGCTGCATCCGCAGGGTCGATACTCCACAGCAGCGTTTTGTTCGTTGCGGAATCCGGCGTGATCGTCGCGGTCAGCTGCGTATTCTTGCCGGCGCCGACACTCGCCACTCCGCTCAGAGTGATCTGCTTGATGAGCCGGTTCACATTCAGCGTGATCTTGCCCGATTTACCGCTGCCGTCCGTGGCTGTCGCCGTGATGACCGAGGTGCCCGTTGCGAACGCGTGGACCAGCCCGTTTTCATCAACGGTCGCCACCTTGAGATTGGCGGATTTCCAGGTCACTCCCTGCGATACTTCATCGGTCTCCCACTCATTGCCGTTTTTGATCCGTACCTCGCTGCTCAGCTGCAGGGTATTCGAATCATCCAGATCCAGCCCGACGGTGCCGTTCGTGACTTCCTGTCCGGCACTGAAGATCGCCACACTCTCTGCAGGCTTCTTGACCGTGACCGGATATTCATCACTCTCGCTGAGACTCCCGTCCTTGGAAGCGGCCTTGACATCGATGATCGCGCCTGCCGGCACCTTGTTACTCACGGTCAGTCTGCCGGTTGCGGTGATCGCGACCGCGTTCTTCGGGAGCGTCGCAGGATTAAAGCCGGTGACCCCCGAATAATCCGCTGTCGCGGTCCAGACAAGCGCCTTGTTTTTGGCGGAATCCGGTGTGATATCGGCCGTGAGTGTCACGCTCTTGCCTGCGCCGACCTCATCCGCTCCTTTGATCTCGATCGCCTTGACAAGATCTGCCGCATTGATCGTGATCTTTGCGCTCTTATTGCTTCCGTCGGCCGCCGTTGCTGTGATCTGTACCGTTCCCGCAGCGATCGCCTGTACATGTCCCTGCTCATTGACAGTAGCGATCTTGGGATTGGTGCTCTTCCAGATGACCTCCTGCCCGACGCCGGTCGTTACATAATTTCCTGACTGATCCTTTGCCTTGCATTCCGCGGTCAGGATCAGCGTATTGAGGGTATCCTCATCGGGATCCAGACCGACGGTTTTGCCTGTCATATCATCATTCCCGATCTTGATCGTCACCAGATCCGCGGGTGCAGCCGTGACCTCGATGAGATACGGTTCGCTCTCCGCGCCCATGCCGTCAGCGGCAGCGGCCGTGACATAAGCCGTGCCCTGCGCCACCGCCGTCACGATCCCGCCCGAGGTCACGGTCAGGATATCCGTATCATCCGAGGACCATGTGATCGTCTTGGTGCTCGCGTCCGCCGGAGCGACGGTCGCCTTGAGTGTCAGTTTCTTGCCCCTGGCCAGTGTATGTCCGGCTTCCGTGATCACGATCTGCCGCACGGCTGTCCTGACATTGACCTTCACCGTTGCTTTCAGATTGGTATTAACGGTCGATGAGGCGGTGATGGTCGTACTGCCGTTGCTCTTCGCCGTCACGACACCGTCGGCGCTGACCTCGGCGACATTGGAATTGAGGGAGGACCAGGTCACGTTCTGATCGATGAAAGCCGTGGAAAACTCATCGCGGAACATGCCCTCCACAACGGCACGCAGCGCATAAGTCTTAAGCGTGTCGACCGATGCGTCGAGATCGATGGTCTGTACCTGCTGCTCCGTCGCGGCACTCAGGATGCGCACGCGCTGCGCCACCGGTCTCTGATCCTCCGGGATGGACAGTGTGGGCGCGATGCTCATATCCGCCGTCGTCACTGTATACGGGCAGGAGGACAGCGCATCCACGCCGTTTGTCATGGCCGGGTAGAACCGGTAGGGGCCGTGGATCGTGGGATCCGTGTAGTATCCCCGGATCTCCGTTGTCTCCCTGAGGTAGTACTCCTTATCCCCATCCTGTGCCCACCAGGCGAGCGGAATTATCGCCGGATCGCTCGCTCCCTGACCAGCCGCCCTGGTAAAGCTGATGGTGCCGTTTGCCACAGCCACGCTGCAATCCGCGTCTTCATAGATCCGGTACGTGATGACATCCATATCCGACAGGCTGTTATCCTCCGCCAGATCCGGCCGGGCAATGGTGAATTTCCCGGGGATCCGCTGATTCACGATCTTCGCGTCCGCCGCGGAGCCCCCCGCAGCGGTATTCCATTCCGTCCCGCGGTTCAGCACGATACCGGCCGCATTCGCGGTAAAGGTGTAGTTGATCAACCCGCCGTTCACGCGGTCGGAGGTATGGCCGGCCGACGCTGTCTTCTGCCGCAGATAGTAGTTCTTTGCGGCATCCGGCTCGAAATCGGCGATCAGCAGGCCGCCTTCATCGGAGGTCACGGTATCCAGCTTCGTATCGGAAACCGGAACCGGGGAAGCACCCGTCTGCTCATAGAGATCAAACACCGCACCGGAGAGCGGCTGATCGCTCAGACCGGCGCCGGTCCCCATCACACGTGCGATGATGGAGGTACCGGTGACACTGAAGGTGTTCCCGATCCGTACGGTCTTCGTCTCCGCGTCATAGGTCACATCCGGATCGGAGCATTCCACCGTCAGACTGCCGTCTTCGTTCACGGCGGTCACGGTGACCGTGCCGCGGTCTCCCTTGTTCCCTTCGTAGCCGGCAGGTGTCGCAGTCTCATGCAATGCATAGGTGACTCCGGGCACCAGGATGCCTGCAAAGGTCATCGCACCGGTGGCATCACCGGTCCAGGACGCCGTTGTATGCTCCGTATTGTAGGTAACACCGGAAACCGGTCCGGCGAAGAATGCCCCGTCAGGCGCAGTCAGTTTAAGTCCCACTCCGCCGAGTGCCGCATCGTTGTCATCAACCGTTGCAAAGGTCAATGAAGGAACCGTCCGGTGCACCAGCATGACATCGTCGAGGCTCGCCGTCACGCCGTCGATATCCACGGCGACGGAGCACGTCATGTAGCCCTTCGTGTTCCACAGTGACGCGTCATCCGGCCTGGTCAGGAACGTCAATGCGGGGATATTCGTCAGTTTCGTCGACAGATCATCCCGCACGGTAAAGGTCCAGGAAGCATCACCCGTTGTCTGGGTATTATCCTGTACGAAGAGCGTCCCGTATTGAGGGTTCCCGTACATCTTCGTCCCCTCTCCGGCTGTCACGGTGATCGTCGTGATCCCTCTCAGATCCGGATTGGCCGAAGCCGAAACAGCGGCCGTCCACTCAATATACTCTTCACCTTCATAGTCCTTCTTCACGCCGGTCGCGCTGATCCGGATCTCGCCGACATATTGCTCCTTGCTGAGCCACTGCGCATACAGCGTCACGATCGCGCCATGATCAGCGGTCAGATTGCTCACGGAAGCCTTGTCCGCATAGGTCCTGCCGCTGCCGTCCGCCGCCGTGTTCCAGCCGTTGAAGCGGTAGCTGTCCTTTGTAAAGGTGTTCTCCCGGAGCGTCACATTCTCGCCATAGGTCGCGGCCGTATCCGCCATCGTGCCTTCTCCGCCGTTTGCATCGTAACGGACCGTGTAGGTATTGACAGCCCACTGTGCATACAGCGTCACCTCGCCATTATCCTCAGCCGTCAGATTGAGAACAGTGGCCCCGTCCGCATAGGAAGTTCCGGTGCCGTCCGCTTTCGTGTTCCATCCGGTAAAGTGATAGCCGGTCCTCCTAAATCTGTTGAGCAAAAGTGTTGCTTCCTCGCCGTAATGCCCATCATTAGTACCCATGCTTCCTGATCCGCCGTTCTTGTTATAGCTGATCACATAAGAGTTGTACCACCACTGCGCGTACAGGGTCACGATACCGCCCTGCTCCGCCGTCAGGCTGTCCACGGACGCACCGTTCGCATACCGCGTCCCGCTGCCGTCCGCTTCCGTGTTCCAGCCGTCGAAATGGTAACCGGTCTTCGTAAACGTATTGGACCGCAGTGCCTTGCTCTCACCATAGACCGCCGCCGTATCATCCATCGTGCCGTCACCGCCGTTGGCGTCATAACGGATCGTGTAGGTGTTCGCAGCCCACTGCGCATACAGTTTCACGACCGCTCCGCTCGTGGTCGCAAGATCCTTCACGACCGCCTCATCCGCATACGCTGTCCCGCTGCCGTTTGCCGCCGTATTCCAGCCGGTGAAACGGTAACCGGTCTTCGTGTACGTATTGGCCGTCAGTGTCACATTCGCGCCGCAGGTTGCGGCCGTATCCGCCATCGTGCCTTCACCGCCGTTGGCATCGTAACGGATCGTGTAGGAATACGGATTCCACTTGGCATACAGGATCACGATCGCGCCGCTAACATTCGCCAGGTTGCTTACCCTCGCCTGATCCGCATAGTCAGTACCGCTGCCGTCCGCTTCCGTGTTCCAGCCGGCAAAGCTGTGTCCTGCCTTCGTATAGGTATTGCGGGGCAGATTCTTACTCTCGTCATAACGCACAGTTACATCCGCCATCGTGCCGGTGCCGCCGTTGGCATCAAGGCGGATCGTGTAGGTGATCGCCGTCCACTGCGCGTACAGCGTCACGGTCGCATTGCCTTCCGCAGTGAGATTCTTCACGACCGCCCCGTCCGCATATGCGGTCCCTCTGCCGTTCGGCAGCGTATTCCATCCGTTGAAGATATAACCGGTCCTCGTAAAGGTATTGGCCCGCAGCGTCACGTTCACATCATAGGTCGCCGGCGTGTCGGCCATCGACCCGGTGCCTTCGTTGGCATCATAACTGATCGTGTAGGTATTGATCACCCACTGCGCGTAGAGGGTCACGATCCCCCCGGCCTCCGCCGTCAGATTCGTCACGCCCTGCCGGTCCGTATACGCATCCCCGCTGCCGTCCGCGGCTGTATTCCAGCCGGTAAACGTGTATCCGGTCTTCGTATAACTGTTGGCCCGCAGCGACGCCTCCACATCATAGGTCGCGCTCGTGCCCGCCATCGCGGTACCGGTACCGCCGTTTGCATCGTACCGGATCGTATAGGTATTGGCCGTCCAATGGGCATAAAGCGTATGAGCGCCTGTCGCTGTGACAACCGTCGTCTCCGTCACCCGGGTACTGCCGTATTTCGTCGAAAACCATCCGTCAAAGGTGTATCCGGTCTTTGTCGTCACAGGCAGTGTCCCGTAAGCCTGTCCGTTGGTCACCAGGATCGGATCGACCGCCGTGCCGCCGTCGGTGTCAAAGGAAACGGTATAACTGCCCGCGGTCCAGTGCGCATACAGCGTGTGCTCCGCCGCCGTCCGGCAGATCGTCGTGTTCGTCACCGGTGTGCCGCCCTCTGCATCCGTATACCAGCCGACGAAGCCGTGCGCGTTCCAGGTCGGCACGGGAAGCGCATATTCCGCGCCGTAAGCACGGTCATAGGCCACCATCCGGTAGAGCGGGCTCACGCTGTCCCCGCCGTTCACATCAAAATTCACTTTGTAGGAGATCGGATTCCAGTGCGCATAGATCGTGTGATCCTGCGCCTGCGTCACTAATGTCGTCGAATAGATCCTGGTGCCGCCGGTCTCTTCCGTATACCAGGCATCAAAGGTGTATCCGGTCCGGCCGGAAAGCTCCGGCAGAGCCGGATACGCCTCCCCGTAGTGCACGGTGATCGTCGCCGGAGTCGCCGTGACCTCCGCCGTGCCGGTATCGAGCGTCACCGTATAGGCCTTGCCGGTCCAGCGTGCATAGAGCGTCTGATCCGCCGTCAGTTTACAGGTCGTAGTCGCCGTCACCTCAGTTCCCGTGCTCGCTCCCGTATACCAGCCCGCGAAGTCGCAGCCCGCCAGCTGCGGCACCGGCAGATCGCCGTAAGGCTTATCATAAGTCACCGTCTTGCTTGTCGGAGAGACCGTGGCGCCCGTCCCGTTGGGGTTAAAGGTCACGGTATAGGTCTTTGCGGTCCAGTGCGCGTAGTAGGTCACATCCGCCAGCAGCAGGACCGTAGCCGTCGATTCGATCTTTGTGCCGCCCTCCTCCGCTGTATACCATCCGTCAAAGTCATAGCCGGTCTTGAATGCGGTCGGGAGCGTCCCATAGGTACTGCCGTTCGTATAGCTCTTCGTGGTACCACCCGATCCGCCATTCGCGTTAAAGGTCACCGTATGCGTGTCTCCCCTCCAGTGCGCATAGAGCGTATGGTTCGCGGCCGTCGCGACCGTGGTCGTCGCCAGGATCTGTGAGCCGCCCGTCGGTGACGTAAACCAGCCGTCAGAGGTATACCCGGACAGCACCGGTACCGGCAGATCCCCATAGGTCCCGTCATAGGTCACGCTTTTGGACGACGGACTCACCGTGGCTCCCTGTGCGTTCGCATCGAAAGAAACCGTATAGGATCTGGCGCGCCACTGCGCATACAGGTACACTTCCTCCTCGTCCTCTCCGAGATCGAGGATCGTGGTGCCGACGGGATGGTCTTCCCCGCTCCCGTTCGCTTCCGTGTTCCAGCCCGTAAAGTTATATCCGGTCCTGCTGAATGAGCACAACGGCACCAGATAAGTCGTACCGATCGCGCAATACTGATTGCTCATGGATCCGGCCCCGCCGTTCACACGGAAGACGAGACTATACTCGCTCACACGGGTGGCCGTGGCCTTGCCGAGCGAGGTGATCTTCGCCCTGCTGCCGGAGGCGGTATTGATCCAGTGCGCGCCGGTCAGACCCGGCAGATTTTCGATCGTCGTGTTTGACTGGTTGATGATCTGCGTCAGACCGGTGCACCCGCTGAGCACAAAACTGCCGATCGTGGTAAGACTTGCAGGGAATGTGATCGCCGTCAACCCGCTGCAGTTTGACAGCGCATATTTGTCAATGGAAGTAAGACCGGATGGCAGGGTGAGCGCTGTCAACGCGCCGCAGCCGGCAAACGTCCTCTCTCCGATCGTTTTAAGGGTTGTCGGCAGAGACACGGTCTGCAGTTTCTCACAGTTACTGAAGGAATAGTCCGCCAGTCCCGTGATCCCCTCACCGACCGTTACCGCTGTGATATCCGCCCGATAGGCATGCCAGGGCAGATTGGCAGGGGCGCTGTATTCTTCATCATACATATCTCCCGTCCCGGTCAGTGCGAGCGTATACCCGGACTCCGCCGCACCGGACAGCTTATAGGTGACAGACGTACCGCACGATCCGGTCACCACGCTTGTGCCGGATTTATAACGCGGATACAGGACGATCGAACTGTTCTGTAAATACCCGTAGCCCTGATCCTCGTCCGCATGCATCGCGAAACCGGTATCCGCCGTGATCTTCGTCACCTTCTTCGTCCCGGCCGCATCCCAGGACCATCCGTCCAGCATCTTCGGTGTCGTCGGATGTGATTGATTGTATTCCCGAACAAATTCTAATTCTTCGGGATTATCCTCCGCGCCGTCTGCCGCCGGCAGCGTATAGGGCATGTCATCGATCGTGATCTGCTTTACGGTGTAGACAAGGCTCTCGTCATACCCGCTCAGATCCGCATTGGGTGCGTAATAGCGTATTGGAAGAGCGATCTTATCCCACCCAACATACAGGTCGATGTCCGAAAAGGTATTGTTCAGCGCAGTGTAGTCTACCCAGTCATAATAGGAACAGGCAGCCGCTGAATAAAAACCGTTCTGCTCGTATCCCTGCCGGTACAGCCGCTGGTAGCCCAGATGCCAGTAATGATTATCCTTCTCTCCCGGATAGAACTCTCGGAGCTGGTTATAGACCTTCACTCCGGAATCCAGATGCCAGGTGATCTTATATGGTTTGACCGTCACCTGACATTCGACAGTCTGCCCGTTGGCATGTCTGCCGACCACCACGGTGCTCCCCTTGCAGGCGCCGACTGTGATCTTGCCGCCCGCAGTTACCGTTGCGATCTCCTCATCCACGCTCGACCAGGTCAGGTCACTCATGGTCACGGTGGAATCGTCCGTCAATTCCATCTGCACCTGTGTATTGTAATGATCATTGATCGAGGTCTTCTTCAGTTTGATGACCTTGTCCGGCGTCGTGGCTGTGGCGTTATTGGTAAAGAGCCTCATGCGGGCGTCGTTGGTCTTCTTCTCCCCGTTGATCGTACAGCCGCCGCTTGAACATACGCCCTGATAGTACACATCATTGTTCTTTCCGTAATACAGACTCGTAACGGTCTCAGTCGGAACGGAGATCGTACCGGTGCCCTCCATCGTGATCTCAACCGTGACGCTGGTTTTCGATGAGAGCGTAAGTCCTTCCGTGAATTCGACGGTATAGTAACCGGCGAATCCGGTTGTTTTGGTAGCGGTGACGCTGCTTGCTCCGGCCGTCACCTTGACCGTGACACTCAGATTGGCGGTTTCCGTTTCAAATCCGACCGCGGAGATCTTCTCTCCCGAGGCAACGGTATAGTTCTGTGACACGGTGATCTTTCCCGATGAACTGTATGAAGTCGTAGACAACGGCTGCGTGTCATAGGTATATACATGATCGTAGACCTTTGTGTCCGCATCATAAGCCACAACATTCCCGGAGGACAGCAGGCCGGCATCATAATAGGACAGCCAGAAATACCCGCTCTTGCCGTATTCCTCCATACCCCAGCTGTTACGGACCAGCCAGGCACCGTTTTGCGACGGCTTGCATCCGTCGTAGAAATTCTCTTTGGAGAAGTTGTCATCCCAGCCGACCAGCATGACCGCGTGGTTGGTCTTTTCCAGAGTGCCGTAGAAAGAATTGTGGGTAGCGCTGTAGCGCACCTCGTAAGGGGTTCTCGAAACGATATTGCCGTTACCGTCTTTACTGATAAGTTCTCCGGTACCCTCCGTGGCATAAAAGGAAGCCGCCACGCCGCCATGAGCCTTGATGGCTGCCTGGATGCCGCTGTGATCCGTCACATTGATCTTATAGGCGCCCTTGATCTGGGCAAAGTCCATCTCTGTCGCGTATTCGTCCTCCAGGCTGATGTTTCCCCTGCGGTAAGGCGCATACTGTTCCTTTACCGCACCCACCTTGTTGGACAGTGCGCGATATGCGATCGTCGAATTCCCGCCGAGATCCAGATATCTGCCGCTTCCCACATAGGTCACTTTATCGCCATCGTGGCAGTCCTTCGGATCATCGAACGGATGGGAAGTGAAATAGGCGAGCTGCAGCTCCGAGAGATCGATATCGTCTTTATCGGCTGCCTCATCCGCGATCAGATCTGCTTCCACAGCGCCGATCGAAGCAAACGACCAGCAAGCGCCCTCTTCTCCCTGATCCCGGATCGCCGGCAGGGCACCCGCTGCATAGCCGTTGTAATAGGCCTGACTCGATGTTGACAGGATCTCCGCTTCAAAGCTTCCGTCGATCCCGGGCTGCTCCCCCGGAGTCACGGTCAGGCCGCCGGAGAGGATCTCATCGCCGACGACCGGCACTTCGATGTTATCGGGGATCTCGATATAACCGGTCGGTCCGTCCTCCTCCTTCTCGACGATGACCTTGATCACGGGGAGTTTTACACCCTCCGCCAATGTGTGCGTGCCGGCAAACACCGGTGTGAACTCATACTCTCCGAGATACTCATCATAATCCTGTACGCACTCCCAGTCCGTCACACGGATGGCTGCTTCCCGTGCGTCGGTCACCGATACGGCGACCGGATCGCCGTTCTCATCCGTATCACAGACCACCGTACCGCCCAGGCTGACCGGCAGGATCTCCGGCATCCTGTTCTGCAAAGACTCCAGCGCGAGCTTGTATTCCGTTTCGATCTCGGACGGATCCGGCGGTGTGATCGCCGTGATGACACTGCCGTCATAGGTTACGGATCCTGCCGCTTCATCCGGATCGGCGGTCACATCCTCCGCTCCGGTCCCGGTCACTTCGTCCGCTTCAGTCCCGGTCACTTCGAGCGTTTCCGTCCCATCCGTGACTTCAGGCAGGATCTCCTCCGGTTCGACCGCATCGGCCGGACCGGCCTCCGTCTCATCCGGTTCGGAACCGTCCGTCTCAAACGGGTCTGCGGCCTCCGTCTCCGTCTGCATCCGGACAGGTGCAGCCGCATACACGGTATTCAGGTTACCTCCTACCATGCTCATTGCCAGGATGATCGCCAGAATCCTTCTTTTCATAGTATCCCCCTTATTTTTAAAGCAGATGTCTGCCCGTCAATACTCCTTAACGGATGTCTGCCGTTTGACAGCATTGCCGTTTAAGTTCACGATCACGATCCCCGCCGAGACGAGGAGCAGGGCCAGGATCCCTGTCAGTGAAAAAGCCTCCCGGTTCTCCCCGAGGAAAACCGCTGAGAGCAGCACGCCCAGCACCGGGTTCATGAAGCCCAGGATGGACACGCGGCTCACGGGATTATGCTTGAGCAGGATCCCCCACACCGTATAGGCACCGGCCGAGATAAACCCCATGTAGAGCAGGTTCCACACACAGTCCGCGCCCGCGAAATGCAGCGCTCCTCCCATTGCCAGCCCGATCGCAAAGAGGATGATCCCGCCGATAAAGAACTGATATCCGCTTAAGACCACCGGATCCTCCTCTTTGGAGAAGATCTTGATGCAGCATCCGGAGAGTGCGTAGAAGATGTCCGCCGTGAGCATCGCTCCCTCTCCCGCCGGTGTGATCCCCGGACCTGTCAGGAATGCGGCGCCTCCGCCGAGGATCAGGATGATACCGGCAAATCCCACCAGGCATCCGGCGAGCTTGCGGAACGTCATCTTCTCCATCCGAAACAGATACACGGCAAACACAATGGTCAGGAAATTTCCCGCCGCATTGATGATGGAGCCGCGTACGCCGGTCGTGTGTGCCAGTGCCATGAAGAAGAAATAATACTGCCCCACGGTCTGAAACAGGCACAGCAGCGCGATCCGTTTCCACGAAGTCCGCGCCGGCACCAGCAGCTGCCGCCTCAACAGGGATCCGAACAGGATCACCATGATCCCGGCGATCACAAAACGCGCTCCCGCCAGCATGATCCTCGATGCCGTCTCCTCCGGGTCGATCCCGAACAGCTCATAGGCGATCTTGATCGCCGGTGTCGCGCTCCCCCACAGCAGACAGCAGAACAATGCTGCCGCAAAGGTGACCGGGAAAAAGGACCAGATTGACCTGCTCTGTTCTGTTTGTCCCGCTCTCTTACTCTCTTCCATATCCTTCATTCTGTCTGAACTGTGTGCTGCCCGTTCACGGTCTCTTTCCCGTCCGCCCTTGGCCCCGCACTTACCATGCCAACATGTTTACGATGCATTTTGCAGCTCACCGCGATTCCGCGTATCGTTTTGCTCTAAATCTGCCCGAAACGATACATATCACTTCTGCTCATTCGAAATCTGCTTCCGTTTTCCGGCTTTTTCCGATTTCCGAAAACAATCGGAATCCGAACCAGCCTCTCATTCGACCCTCACGATCTTCTCTACAGTTACTCGACTCCCGTCTGACGCCGTTGCGATGATCCTGATCTGCGTACCGAGCGGGACTTTCTTATTGACAGTCAGGGTCCCGGCGGACATGCGGACATCGGATGACACAAGAGAACCCGTGTAGCCATCCGGCAGTTTGATCTCCGTGATGGCCCAGGTCACCTTCT
>JAFXTJ010000026.1 GCA_017535945.1 Lachnospiraceae bacterium | reverse complement strand
TCCGTCCGCAGCCTTGTCATAATATGGGATCGGGATCACCATTGTCTCGTATCCCGGATCCGCTGCTTTCTCCCGCCAGATGGTCTCCAGCGCATCCCACATTGCCGCCTTATAGGGCAGGAATACCGCCAGACGCTTCTCCGGCGCCTTTAATGACACGGGATCCAGTACCAGATCGCCGTTCTCATCGGTCTCCAGAAACTCCTCCGGGATCTCCCAGCCTCTCCTGATGTGGGCCCGGTATAGCTGTTCGCGCTGATTGCAGTAGGAGGGATACTGATGCTGCCCCGTGAACTTATGCGGAATCTGATAATCTCCAAAAGTCTGCCGTAACAGCGTATCATAATCCCTCGGGATCGGGACATCCAGAACCCCTTCATACGGGACGAAGATCCGGTCCGTGAAATGCCGGGTGCAAAAACCCCTGTCGCCGTAATAAAGCATCTGTTCCCAATTCTCCACGCGGGGAGAGTCACAGTCCTCGCACAGGGCGGAGGCCACATCCATGAGACGCAGGATCTGCATCGTCATGGGTTCGATATCGGTAAAAGTGTACTCCAGTTCCTCTTCGATCGCATGCTTTAACGCCTGATAGCCCGCAAGGATCTCTCCCTTCAGTTCTCCCTTGTCATAGTCCCACTGCAGCGTAAGCATTCGGTCAAGCATCCGGACCAGCCGGTCCTGATAGGCGAACATCTCCGGATCCTGCGGAATCTTGTCAAACACATACAGATCCAGACCGGCCGCGTACGGACAGCCATGGAACCGGTCAAGTCTCGCCGGTGAGGTATCCAGCGTGGTGCCGTTGAAGATCCCGAAGATGAGTTCCTTGGGCGGCTTTGCTCCCGGAAGCAGGGAATAGGTGATCAGATACGGCGGCAGCTCACGCTGCACGATCTCAGAGAAACGCGTGAAATCCTCCCGCAGCATCCCGATATCGATGTCATCATCCCATGGGATATACCCGTGATGACGCACCGTGCCGATGAGGGAGCCGAAACAGATGATGTAGCGGATGTCATTGCGCGTGCACACTTCATCCACCCAGGAGAGCACCTCCATCTGGGCAGCCCAGTAGCGCTTCATCATCGCCGTGATATGGAACCCGCAGCGGACCTCATTGCGAAAATAATTGTCGGGAAAGTTTATCATATCTGTCTTCTTGTCGGATTGATCACAAAGCTCTTGCGCGTGTTCAAAAGGGCTGCCAGATAGCAGAATGCGCTGTTGGAGAGGCACATTCCTTCGCAGCTGCTCATCAGCTGCAGATCACGGAAAGCTTCCGTCCCCTGATTTCCCTCTACCATCACGGTCTTATGCGGCAGGGTGAGTCCGAGTGCTTCCGCATGCTCCCTGCACCAGGCCGGATCGTCGGAAAAAACAAACAATACCGCCTCCGGAACACGCTTGAGCACGCTCTCGATCATCTGCTTAAAGGCCCCTTCCTCCCAGGCCAGCTGCTCCTTCACATAGTCCCCACGCCGGATATGAAGGGATACGGAAGGGCTCTCCAGGATCTGCTCCAGATACCCGCGGTTTCTCTCATCCGCCGGATCGATCTCCGGGAAAGCGAGTTCCTGCGCAAACACCTCCCGGTAGGCTTCCATCCATTCCTTTCGGATCCAGTAGCCGTGATAATAGAGATCCCCCGGCATCCGGATGAGCTCAGGATAGAAATCATCGTTGGGCACCCTGTAGATCTTACCCGAGAACGGATTCCAGTGATCGACATTGTCGGCCTCCGCGACCATGGAGATCTCCATTCCGTTCTCCAGAAGCTGTTCGGGGATACTCTTTCCGTTCTCCCGTTTCTCCCGGATCATGTAATCCCACACATCCGCGTCAAAGAAGGTGCTCAACAGATTCGGATGCAGACCGAACACCCGCTCCAGTTCATAGCCGTTGTGCACGTCATGGACAAAGAAGAACGAATCATCCAGAAACCATGGTTCATCTCCCGGCAGACTGAGCTCGGCATAGCGGTAGAAGATATATTGAAAAACCTGATTGGCCAGGCCGCCGTTCAAAAACTGGATCTTCATCTTTCCCTGTTCTCTTTCTCCTCAAGGAGTGTCAGCAGATTCTCCCTCAGCATCTTCCCGTATGCTTCAAGAGAATGATGTTCAGCGGCATAGGCATACACCTGCTCCCGCCTGCGGTCGATCTCTCCGGAAGGCATGGCGGAGAGTTCCCTGCACAGATCTGCCAGTTCCGGGATCGTCGGTTCTCCGATCACCAGCCCGCCTGAGGCCTCCGCATCGATCCCCATCGACGGCTGGCATACCGGGATCACGCCGCCCCGCATGGCCGTGTTCATGGCCGTCGACTGTCCCTCACTGCAGCTGACGCCTAGACTGAAATCACAGATCCCGCACAGTTCCAGAAATTCCGTACTGTCCGGCGGCAGAAAGCCGTGATAGACGATATTCGGCGCGCCGGCCATCTCTTCCCGGTAAAACGCACCGATCTCTCCGTCCACTCTCCCCACCAGATGCAGGGTCAGCTCCGGAAGGGAACGGAACGCCTCGATGCAGAGATCCACTCCCTTATGCAGCGCGCCCGCGCCGCCGTACCAGAGAAACGCTTTTCCATAGGGCGCTCCCTCTTTGTGGGCCGCGTCCCGGTCAAGTGCGGTGGAGGACGCATTCTGCTTCAGGCAGCGGTGGAACATCCCCCGATAAGTGGAGACCGTCCAGTCATTTCCGATGCAGACCGCACCGTCCGCCAGCAGGAGTCTGTCCAACTGCTGACAGCAGAAGTTCTGCCGTTCATACGGCATCCTTCTCCCGTTTCGCGCCTCGAAGTCCAGGATCCGCTTCAGTTCCGCAGGATTGGCATAATAGGGGGACGCCTCCGTCGTGTAATATACGGACAGGCATTCCTTCTTCAAACGCGGCAGCAGTTCCTCAAACGGTCTGCGGAAGCCGATCACCAGATCATAACGTTCCGCGTCCGGTACGCCCTCGTAATAGGTATTGACGATATCAACATCATAGGACAGATCACGGAGCGTCTCCGCCATCTGCCTCGCTTCCGCGACATTGGTGTGGCTTCCGCCGGTCTCCGGGAAAAAGAAAGGAGACAGGATGTACACCATCAGTGCTTTCTTCGGATAAGCCGTATCGAAGCAGTTCCTGATGCACACCTCTTTCAGAAGGCCGTCGGGACTGTCATAGAGCCGCGCGTCATATTCCTTCTGCACATAGGTGAGCATTTTCTCCGAGAGCTGCCGCACCGCGTTCAGTTCCGCCTGTGACAGATCCGTGCGTGCCATGATGCTCTGTAACTGTGAGAGCATATCGGTGATCAGCAGACCGCAGAGATCTCCCAGCAGGGACAGCTGCGTCAGACGATCTGCGGCATTCTCCGGAGATCCCGTCCCGGCTGTCAGCTCCTCCTGCCATTCGGCAAGACCCGACAGTAATTCCTGCCAGTGGAGCATTCTGTCTGTCATGAGATATTCCATATCCGTCTGCTCCGTGCCCGTTATCCTGTCGTGTCCGGGCGGTCTTCGCCACCATAGATCTCGATGATCCTGCGCATCACCACTTTGGAGAAATGTGTCAGCGACAGGTAATCCGATAACAGTTTTTCCGTCTCTTCATCCTCTTTTGCATGCCACAGCAGCACGATCTGTCGAAAGCCGGTATACGTAGCCAGCAACGTTTCCAGATCAGAGCGAAGCTGAATGGGCAGGTATTCAAACATACTTTCCGGCAGCTCCATCCTCTCCATGACACCGGTGACCAGAAGTTCGGAAACATCCTGAAGCCGTTCTCCCTGCAATCCGCCCTGCCGCATGGCTGCGCTGATCAGCTGATTGCATTCTCTGATCCTGTTCTTCCGGAACAGTTTTTCACAACTGCGCCAGACTGCGTCGGGATCTGACGGATCGCATTCCTTCTCGGGACTCCAGTTGGATGACTGTACCTCGATGACATCCGCTTCGGCAACCCGCTTCCCCTGTGCTCTCATCTTCATGATGAACAGATGGGAAAACCTCTCCGAAATATATCCCACATCCCGATGCTGCATAACATCGGTTTTTTCGGGACTTCTCCGGTAAAATGCGTCCATCATGGGAAATGCCCACATACAGAACTGGCGGTACAATTCCCCTTTCATGATATTGATGTTGCAGCAGTGGATCATGGATCCGGCAAAAACCTCCCGTGCCAGAGGCATATCCTCCGGCACATATTCCTCGAGTATCTGCAGAAACAAGTCCCAGTCCGCAGACCAGAACTCATGCCGGTAGTTGTCCTCCACTGACCACGTCATGCGGATCGGTGTCGTTGTGATGATATCGATATCATCATCCATATAGGCACTCAGTTCCTCATCGGAAAGCTTCAACCGGCGCCTGTAATGCTCAAGTCCCACATAAGGGGTATCGATATGATTCCCGATCCACCACATTGCGGTCGCTTCACCATACCGGGTATTCCTGTCCGAAATGCTCTCTCTGAAGCCGTCATGGTCATTGATCGGACAGGTCCTCTGATCGGTGAGAGCTGCCCCTGCCTGGATCGGCACCTCATAGACAGATCGCGGAGGTTCCTCCTCCAGCGGTTTATCTACATGACAGGATACGATATACAGTTTCAGGCGGTCATCATCCATCTTTATGCTCCCTCCCGTATGAGTATACGGCGCACAACCGGCAAATGCAATTCCGTGCGGCCTGTGGTATACTGTCGCCATGAACAGAAGAATCATATATTACTACACGGACATGCTGCCCTTTCTCGCGAGAGGACAGGCCGCCATAGAGAAACTGGAACGGAATCTCGCTCTTTTCCGGGATGCCTCGGAAGAGATCGGCCTGATCTGGCACCCTTATTCCAAAACAGAGGAGTACCTGAGGCGCAACGGATCCCCGGTGCTCGATGCCTATCTTGAGATCCTGGAGTCCTACCGCCGCGAAGAATGGGGCATTCTGGAGGAAAGCGGCGACCTCTCCGAGGCACGCAGATCCCTGCTTTCCTGCAGCGGTTATTACGGGGATGTGAGCGATCTGGTCTATGAAGCGCAGGCAGCCGGGATCCCGGTGATGCTGCAGGATATCGACATCTGACGGATCAATCGCCGGCAAGTTCCCCCGTCATTTTCCGGAACACGCTGTCATGCGTATAGTTTTCCAGCACCCTGCGCTGCCCGTTTCGGGCGATCTCCTCCCGCTCCTTTTCGTGCGCCAGATAATACTCCGTTAACCGGAGGAAATCCTCCGGCGTGCGGGCCAGGACCAGTTCTTCTCCTTCCGAAAAGAATTCCGCCAGTTCTTCCCTGTAGTCCGACAGCAGAAATCCGCCGCACGCCATGATATCCAGCGCGCGCTGCGGGATCCCGGTACGGATCGTCCGCAGGGTGATGTTGATATTGACCCTGGAACGCCGAAAGACCCGCGGCATCTCCCGGTCATAGGATGCATACCCCAGGTTTCTGACACCGGACGGCGTCTCCGTTCCCGGTGTGGTGTATAGATCGACCGGAAACCGTTCTCCCAGACGCGCCAGTATCTCCGCGCGTTCCAGGGAGGTCACCTTTTTCCGGAGGATGTCCCTGAGGAGCATGCGCGGCTCCATCCGGTAATCCCCGTTCAGATCAAAATGCACATGACCGCCCAGCGCATCAATGATCTTATCGGGAACAAGCTCCGGATTTCCCAGCAGATCCACGCCAAAGATCTTTCGCTGCGCCGCGAACGCAAGATCCATATACTCCCTCAGTGTCTGCGGCAGACCCTCGATCTGGTCGTAAAAGGTGTACCGGTCGCGGTAGAGAGAGCCGATGAAACTGACCTCATGCTCATAGGGCTGCCCGTCATACCGCTTCGCCTGACCGGCAAGATCCGGATCAACGGACAGGAGTGTATGGCGCAGATTCCCCGTCCCGCCCGCTTCCAGTTCCTCCAGAAGCCCCCTGTCAAATACATGGATCCGGTTGACTGCATTCCCCGTTGTCGGAGAGGTCAGGGAATAATGGGGAGAATCATAGACATGAGACAGGTACGGTACGGAAAACCTCTGACACACGTCGGAGATCACAGGGAAATAATCGTGGGAAAAGACAAACCGGCAGGGATCCTGCTCCCGTAAACAGGCTTCGATCAGGGTACTCAACCGGCCGGCGATCTCCGGATCATCCGTGATATTCCCGGCCTGATCGATCGCAATCCGTGACACACGGTAACCCAGCCGTTCAAAGGCCCGGACTGCTCCCTCCTGTCCGTTATAATCCCATGCCGCAAAGATCATCCGCATACAGACACCTCCAGCGGATCCGGCCGCGGTTTTCCTTTCCGGTCCCAATAAGCCCGGATCACACGCTCCTGCCTCAGATAGCAGGGATATTCATGCGCGGCCGTCCCCCGCACCGGTGTCATCCAGTTCTGTCCGAAAATGGAGGTGATGATCTCCCGGTATCCCGCCGGCACCGGCACTTCGATCATCTCAAAGGGAACGCGGATCGTCCACTCATACCAGGAGAACTCGCGGATCCTGCTCCGGTCATACCGGGCCATATTCCCGATGTTATTGATCCCGATGCTCTGTTCCCTCGTATACATCTGCGCGAGGGCGGACTCCAGCCGGCACAGGGCCGGCATCATCTCTTCCCCCATGGGGATCTCCTGTCCCGTCAGCTCTCCGATCTGGAATATCAGGTCCTCCAGGATCCCCTGTTCCTCTGCTTCTTTTTTCTGCAGGATCACATCAAACAGCAGCTGGTGGATCTCCAGAAAGGCCTCCCGCTCCTCTTTGTTCGCCGGCACATAGTCGAGCGGAAAGAGATCCAGCGTTTCGCAATAGGGATCCCCGTAAAACTGTGCGGTGATACGGGCCTGCTCCTCGTTATCCCCGTAATCCCAGCCCCGTCTGTTATTGAGATAGGACCAGGGCGCGGTGAACAGATTCTCCCCAAATACAAACACTTCGTACGTCTCCGAAAGCTCCTGCTTCAGGATCGGGAGGGCACGGTTATAATCCTCCCGGAGCATGGAGATATCGATATCGTCATCCCACGGGATAAAACCGCGATGTCTGGCGGCTCCGAGGAGCGTCCCGTAATCGACATAGTAGCGTATGCCGTGCCGCATGCAGATCTCATCGACGGCGGCAAGCATCTTGAGCTTCGTCGCCCAGCAGCGCTTCATCATCGGAGGGACTGTGAACCCCTCTCTCTCTTCCTCGTCAAAAAAATGCTCCGGTATGAACAGGTCCATCATAACCTCTCTGCTTCGGATCCGGGATCCCGTGCGATCATGGAGAGCAGGGTCTCCATCCGCTTCTCCCATGTATCATACAGCACGGCCGTCATGGTCCCCCGTCGGGCAATGCTTTCCGCCTGCTCCGGATTGTCAAGAAGCCAGCGTACATTCTCCACGAGCTGCAGGATATTGTTCAGTTCAAAAAACACCAGTTCTCTTCCGTGTTCAAACCGCTCCAGCAGGTATCTGCTGGTATCCGTCACACAGACGCTGCCGTTCAGCATGGCATCAAAGATCCGGTCATGTGCGCCGTCTTTGAACCAGGGCATGACATTGAGACAGATCCTGGCATTTCCGGCAAGAACCCTGCATTCATTTGCAGTCACGCTTCCCGCGAGACGGATGTTTTCCGGATCAATGCTGTCCTCCCAGTTGCCGCCGTATATCGTGACCTTGATCCCGGCATCGCCAAGCGCTTTCATGATCTGCTGCTTAAAGATCCTCCTCACATTCCATTCCCCGCTGATCACGGCATTGTTGTACAGCGTCAGCATCTCTTCCCGGGATAAAGACAGCGCTTCTTTTGAAACAAAATGCCGCACCGCCTCTTCTGTGGTAATGAACGGATCGTGCAGCAGTTCGTTTACCACGGATTCATAGAAAGCGACCCCCCGGTCCGGCAAAAACGGGACCGGCAGATAGGGGCGCTCCGGATGCCCTTGCCCGACATACAGCACATCGATCTCCCGCTGTGCGTACGGCTTTCCTGTCGACTGCTCGATCCCGCCGAGCGGCAGGAAGCCGGCGCATCTCACCCGGGGAAAAACCTCGCGGATAAACGCCTCATGCGCCCGATCGATCACAACGATGTGTAATTGTCCGATCGGATCCGTGAGAAATCTGTCATAATTCACCGGATGATCCAGCAGGATATCATAAACGGGGATCTCCAGTCTGTCCCAGATGACCCGGCCCTGATCAGGAATCATGAGATAGATATTGTTGAACAGGATCGCGGCAATATCCGCACCCCTGTCGTCGCGGAAACGGATGATCCGCTCAGCCAGCAGTCCGGGATCCTCGTTTGCATCCAGGCACAGGCAGGGGATCCCTTTCTTCTCTGCGGCCGCGATCATCCGGTCCGTGAAGCGGTCAACAGCATCAACCTTGCCCCGGAAAAAGATCAGTCCTCCCTCACCCGCAGCCATTTCCCCCTCCGTTTCTGTCCGATGCATACTCCTCCACCAGTTCATTGACAACCGCCGGGGAGAAAAACTCCTCATACACGGTGCGTGCTTTTTCTCCCATCTGTTTCAGCTGATCCGGATCATGGATGATGAGCATCAGCCGTTTCATCAATTCTTCCTCATTCTCCGAAGGAAAGACAAACGCGTTGACACAGTCCGTCAGATACCGTGAGATGCCTGCCGCGTCGGACACCAGCACGATCCGGCCGAACATCATCGCTTCCACGATCGAGGTCGGCGTGGCGTCCACCCGGGAGGTCGCGAGGACGCAATCCGCCAGCCGGTACCAGTTGTAAACCTCCTCCCGGGGAAGCTGATCCAGCATGGTCACTTCCGGGAATCTCGCGCACAGATCCTTTAATGACCGGTAATAACTCTCCTGTCCCGGCAGCCGGTATCCGCATAATACGAAATGCGCCTTTGCGCGGTATTCCGCAGGCAGTTTCAGGATAGCCTGCAACAGGACATCCTGCCCTTTGATGATCGTATAGGCCGCCGGGAAGAAGAACAGGACCTTTCCACGGATCCGGTCCGCGAGTTCAGGCGCGATCCCGGTCATAGCAGGTTCCCTTTCCTCCCGTACGTCAGCGACCGGCATGGGAAGCAGATCCGCGGATATACCGCCGAACCGTTCGGCGATCCCTGTCAGGACATCCTGCGTGACTCCGAGCAGACGGATATTTTTGCTGTAGAGTCTGGGATCCAGAAAGGCTTCCTGCGACTGCTGCAGCTGTGTAAACGTCTCGTGCAGCCAGAAAAGGACCGGCACACGGGTATTGAGGAAGTACATCAGATACATATTGCAGGAGGATGTATTGACGAGTACCCTCTCATAATCCCGGATCAGATGCTCTCTGAAGCTTTCGTCTCCCGCGATATAAGGCCGGATCAGAACACGGATCCCCTTTTCCCGGTAGACCCTGCCGTAGGCTCCTTTGGAGGGGGAGATCAGATCAATCGTCTTATCCGCGAAATACGGCAGCTCCAGCAGTTCCTTCAGGACGACCTGCGCACCGTTGAGTTCCAGATCCGGGACAATGAGCAGGAGATCCCTCTTCTCTCTGTAACTTCCCAGCTCCTCCGCCAGTTCCCGGTAAGTCTCCAGCATGCTCCTGTCGCTGAAGCGGCCTCTTGCAATGTCAATGTTCTTCTGTTTCAGCAGGGCAGGATCCTGCTGTTCCTCCCATGCGGCAAATCCGCTGCTGTCGCGCAGATCCTCCGGGAGGAAGAAGCCGTTGCCATCACAGATCATCTCCTTGTTCCCGCCGACCTCGGACAGCACCGGGACCGCTCCCATATGCATGGCCTCGATCGTGGCAAAATCAAAAATGGAGATGCGGTGCGCCAGGATATAATAATCCGCCTTTTGATACAGCCGGATGATCACCTCGTTTGGAACAGACTCCCTGATCCAGAAAACATGGTCGCCCAGTCTCTCAATACCTTCTTTAAGGCGGTCCCCCATCGCACCGTTCCCGACGATGATCCAGAGATAGTCATGCGTCTTCCCGTAATCCGCAAAGAAATCCGGCAGACGCTCGACGCCCTTGGCTTCGTTCAGTACCGCGACGGAGACGAAGATCCTGCCGGCATGGTCCCGGCTTTCGATCCATTTAAAGACGTCATGATCGGCCGCCTCCGCTGCCCGTGCATCGGGGAGACAGCCATTATACAGGATCCTGCCGTGGCAATCATCAAGCAGCCTCCTGATCCCTTCCTCCGAAGTTGCAAGAAACGCTTCCCGGGCACCCGCGGACGGGAAACAGATCATCTGCGCCCCGGACAGGACATATTCCGTGAGCGTCCTTGTTTTCTCCCGGTATTCCTCGTCCGGCTGTAAACCGAAGCTTTCCGCTTCGTAGAAAAGAGAACCCTGACCGTGATAAACGGCAGCGGTCAGATCGATGTGCGGCGCCACATGCTTCAGCGCATAAAAGCACGCAAAGTCATGAAAGATGCAGACATCCTCCGATGAAAAATGCAGTTCTTCATCCAGTGCGGTATAAAAAGCCATCAGCACGCGGATCCCTCCCTCCCGGACCGTCTCATCCTCCGAGCGCAGGATCCGGCCGGTATCCGCTTCGATCAGCGTATCGCCGAACACACAATACAGATGCGGGATCAGATGATATTTCCTGTCGGCCATGTAAAGACGGTAGGTCACACCTTTCCCGCCGCCGCCGAAGCGTCCTTCATATTCCCCGTCCGCAAAACAGAATACTCTCATCGGATTTCCTCCAGCATCCTGCGGATCGCCGCATCAAACGTGAAATCCCGTTTCACCTTTTCAAAGCCGGCCCGCGCGATGGCCTGCCGCTCCTCCTCATGAGAAAGATACCACTCCGTCTTCTCATAAAGTTCCTCCAGACTGCGGTAGATCTCCAGTTCTCTCCCGGGAGTGAAATGCTCCAGGATCTCCTCCTGGGGATCCGTGAGGAGAAAACCGCCGGAACCCAGGATATCCAGTACGCGCAGGGGGATCCCCGTACGGATCGTCCGCAGGGTCGCGTTGATATTGATCCTGCTGTAATGAAACACCGCCGGCATCTGCGTTTCGTAGTCCACCGGTCCCCGCATATCGACGCCCGGCAACGGCAGCGTGTCCCCGGAATACACACGCACGCTGTACTTTCTGGCTAACAATGACGGGATCAGTTTCCGGTCTCTCCCGGTGATCTCCTTAAGCATCAGGTATTCCAGACCCGGTCTGTCCACCGTGAAATCGATCCCCTGCTCTCTGTACTGTCTGTTCAGTTCCGCGAGGAACGCCTCCGTGAAAAGCTGCGGGAGCACGCTTCTGCCGCGGATCTTAGCCTGTGTCTCCAGGACCTGCTCCAGCAGCGCCTTCGTCTCCTCCGAAAGCGGCTGGGTGATCTGCTCATACTCCGAGTTATACAGACTCCCGACCATGGCGATGTCCGTTTCGTAATCCGCCCGTTTCTGTTTCGCCGCGGACGCCGTGAAGAACTCCGTGTCCGCGGCCAGCGGTACGTGATACGCCGGATATCCCTTTGCCCGGTACTCTTCAAGATAGCCTCTGTCAAAGATGCAGAGCCGGTTGTTCGATCGCCTGACCGCCGTCTCATCCCCGATGTAGAACGGAGAATCATTGATCCACGAGATATAAGGAAGTCCCGCTTCGTCACAGGCTTTTGCGACCTGCGGGTTGAAGTTTAAGGAGAATGCGGCATCATGACCGCCCGCCTGCAGCTTCTTCCGCAGACGCTCCGCAAGCTCCGGAGTCTCGTCCCACTCCCTCCCCTCCGTGCGCACCGCCGGAACAATGTCGATCGCAAGTCCGAGCCGGTCAAACGCCCGCTCCAGACCGGCATTCATGATGGAATGTCTCTTGTAATACAGGATCTTCATGCGGGATCTCCGTGACTCATCCGCTTCACTCTTCCCTCCGAAAGCAGTTCCACGACATCCAAATAGGGATTCTCTTTGGCCAGGCTGTTGACCAGATCCCAGAAATGGTGCTCCTGACCGCAGTGCTCCAGATAATGGAGCGATCCCTGATCCGTCCGGAACGGGACGAAGCAAAGTTTCTTTTCATACGGGAGCGCGTCAAATTCCTCCGCCTGTGCTCTGTCCTGCGTATGCATCAGCACAAGGAGCCGCTCCCACCGGATCCGCTCCCGCCGCTTGTCCCATGCCGCTTTGGCTTCCTCAAAACTGTGATAATGATTGAAATGCAGCCGCAGTCCGCCCAGATCCCCGACCGGATAGTTTCTCGCCTGTACTTCCTCATACTCCTCTCCGAGACAGGTCACTTCCCTGCTCATATATTCCCGCGGCTGTTCCAAAAACTTCAGGTAATCCGCCGGATCCATCCACATATTGATGAACGGGGACATAAACTTCAGTCCCAGCCGGTGATACAGCAGTCCGCCCAGACAGTTGTCCGCAAAGATCGTCGGCGGATCGTCCTTTAATGCCAGATACCTGCCGAAATCCAGATTCCAGAGCAGCAGCACGCGATACGGGATGATCCGGTTTTCCGCGATCCCGACCTCCGCGAGCATGCCGGTCAGTTCGCCGGACAGTTCTCCGTCCGCCAGTACGATGATCCGCCAGTCCGGCTGCAGATCCAGTTCCTCCGGCAGGATATTTCTGTATCCCAGCACGTCGGAATAGAACATCGTGGAATCCATCCTGTGTGTGAAAGACACCCCCGTCACCTCGAAGGCTCCCTGCCGCTCATACGCACGGATCAGATTGTAATACCGGAAGAATACCTCATCACTTCCGAGCAGCAGGCATTTTTCCATGCTCACAGTCCCTCTGCCGACGGCAGATGTGCCGCCTCATACTTCCTGACAAACGCCGCCGTCTGTTTCCACACGTCCGGCGTGAGCAACCCTCTCCGCTCCAGGCTTCCCGCGATACCATCCAGAAGACTGTCCATGTACTCCTCCGGCACATTGTGCAGGATCCCGACGATCACGGCGAAGATCGAATACGCGCCGTCAATGATCCTCTCCGCGATCTTCTCCGCCGTCTCATCACCAAAGACCGCGCGGATAAGCAACAGCCTGAGCTCCAGCCAACGGCTCTCGGCAAGGGCAAACCCGCTGCCCTGCTCCCCGTTTTCCAGGAACATCCCGCTGTCCGCGATCTCCTCCAGCGCCTGTATCTCCAGCGCAAAAGCCGCCGTCAGCAGATCCTGGTTGAAATAGACCGCCCCTCCCGCCTGCGAGAGGATCTCACGGGCCTGATCGAACTGTCCCCTGTCAAAGCATCTCCGGACAGCGGCGGCCACGGTATCGCACATCTCATAGATCTCCGTACTGTCGTCCCCGTCTCCCTCCGGATAGTCATACAATTCACAGAAACGCAGCTGATTCCTGCGGTAGGTGGCGAGGTTGAGCGGCCCGAAATCGTGAAAGGTCCAGATCTCCCCCTGATGCGCCACGGCGATCCGGTATCCGGCATTCCGAAAACGCAGACACTGGCTCACATCATAGAAATGGAAGCCCTCAATACG
>JAFXTJ010000025.1 GCA_017535945.1 Lachnospiraceae bacterium | reverse complement strand
GTCTGTCTCGGCGGAGAGTCGGGTAAAGCCGAACTGCTCATAAAGCTCCGCCACCATGCGGTTTTTGGCCGTGGGGAGATAGGTGCCGGTGATCCGCCCGACACCGCGGGAAAGAGCGGCATCGATCAGCGCATCCCGCATGGCGAAATCCATGTCGCGCTTGAGCACCCGGCAGCTCATGAGGAAGAGCTCGATCGCAAGCTCCCGCACCCCGTCGTCCGCCGTCACGATCCGCCCGACGGTCAGGGCGACGATCCCGTTGTCTCCGAAGCGGTCTTCGAGCCTGCCGTACAGGGTGATCCTCTCCGGATCCTCCGCCGCCTGCCGGATCTCCTCCACCGTGTAGCGCTTCGTGGTCACATTGAACTGATTGCTCTTGTTGGTCAGCTGTGCGATCCGCGGATAATACAGATCCTCAAAAGGTGCGATCCTCGCCGTCATCTGAAGAGAGCGCAGATACTCCCCGTAATCCGTGAAGCTCTCCTGTGCCTCCCTGCGCAGCACATTCTCCCGCATCATCTCCCCGCGGCGCAGATCGTCCTCGGAGAGCGTGATGTTCTCAAAATACGCCGCATGATCGAGCGTGCGGATATAGGTTGCGGGTTCCCCGAGCTCCGGCACGGCCGCACCCGGATACTCCTGCGCCACGATCAGACGCTCCGCCGGATTGTCATCCACAAAGACCATCGATTCCGGCAGGATCCCCAGCTGTGCGGCGATCTCTCCGAAATTACGGCTCTTGGGCTCCCAGTTGGCGCGGATGCAGACAAAATCCTCCGGCCGCAGGACTCCGTCCGGATGGTTCAGTCCCGCGAGCGCATTCTCCGGATCGTTCTTGGAATCCACCGCCAGCATCACGCCCAGATCCCTGTGCGCGCGCACATACCCCTGAAACGCATGGTACAGCTGGCCCAGGCTGGTCTCCTGCCCGATCTCGAGACCATCCGGTCCGTCATCGCCCACGATACCGCCCCAGAGCGTGTTGTCCAGATCCAGCACCAGCGCCTTTTTGTTTTTTCCGTAGATCGCCCTGATCAGGCAGGCATATTGATAGGCCAGCTGCGGGATCGCCTGCATGGACAGCGCGTATTTGTACATATGCCAGTAAACGGGATCGTCCCAGACATCCAGACCGATCCTGGCAGAGAGATAGTTGATATCGCACAGATACAGACTCTCGCGTTTTGCGGCCTCCGCAGCAAAAGCCGCGTTCATCCGGCTCACAAAAGCCGTGAGACCGCGCGGATCCACCGCGTCCCGGTTGCCCAGCAGACGCACCGGCGGATATTCGAAATTATTCTGGATCACGGGACAATGGAAATGAGCTTCGAGGGAATCCCACAGGGAAGTGAAATGCGACAGGCTCTCCGCGTACGCTTCCTCAGCGGCCTCCGGCGTGTCCGTTACGCGCGGTGTACGGGGGAGGTTGACCCGCGTGGTATGGACGAGGATGAGGTCCGGAGCAAAGGAGGACAACTCCTCCCCCGGGAACATCCCGTCCTGCCAGTAAGCGGCGTATTCCGATTCGTAGAATTCCGGCTCGATCCCCTCCTGCAGCAGAAACAGTTCCAGCACCCGCAGGATATCGTGTGTCGTGGACCCGCCCAGCATGGCGATCTTCTTTTTGAGACGCGGCGTATCCTGCGCGAGCAGTTCTCTCTTCAGACGTTTCGCCTTTTGCAGGATCAGATCCCCGTCAAAGGGATATTCCAGTTCTTTCATATGTTTCTTCCTTTTTTGCAGTGGCTCCGCGGATCAATGCAGCCGGAGGATCTCCAGCGCGATGCGGTCCGCACCGGCCCCGTCCGTCAGCTGCCGCTCCCGGAGCGAAGCCGTCCTGCGCGCTTCCGCGGAGCCGGCCATGCGCAGGAGCCATTCGCCGATCCGGTCGAGAGCCGCTGCGCGGTCCTGCGGATCCCGGATATCCCCCGCGTTTTCCGCACTCGCGCCAATGCCGGCCGCCAATGCCAGCTGGTTGTCCGCCATGGTATAGAATACCGTCGGCACGCCGACGGCGCACAGCTCATACACCGTCGTGCCTCCCGCACTCACGGCGAGATCGCATTCCGCCATATAGGCTGCCATCTCCCGGATGCCCTGCGGAATTCTGCAGGCAACCCCCGGCAGGACCTCTTCCACACGGACGGAAAGCGCTGCCGCAAATCCATAGAGATCGCTTCCGCCGGTGGAAACAAAGACCGTCCGGACCGTCTCCCGGACCGGCATGCGCGCATCCGCAAACTGCTCCCGCAGGGGTGTGTAAGCCGGCCCCTTCAGGATCGTACCTCCGTCCGCCGTCCCGATCCGGGCGGTCTCCGGCGCGACATAATTCACGATGAGTCCGATCCCCGCAGGCGCGTCCCCCGTATCATCCATCCATGCCATCTTAAGGGAAGGACAGGATTTTTTCAATCCGGCCGCATAAGCCGCGTCGGCGAAATAGCTGTCAATGAGGAGAACCTCCGCTCCGCATGCGGTCAGCTCCCGCGTCAGAACAGGCAGTTCCCCGCACAGATCGCGGTAGTCCGTGCCAAGCACCGTGACCGGATAGTCCGATGCCGGATCCATGCGCAACCGCAGCATCCGGAGGGTGCTGTCATCGGCAGCGAAAAACCGCACCTCCGCTCCCTGCCGGCGCAGCGCCTCCGCAATGGTGAGCGTGCGTGTCACATGCCCGGAGGCCACCTTATCATTCCCGTCACAGCGGATCCCGACGATCATCTCTCATTCCTCCTCGGGGACCACATAATAACTGCCCTCCGCCACATGCCGTCCGATGAGCTGTTCCGCCCTGCCGTATTCCTCCTGCCATTTCGCATATGCCGCATCCCAGGAAGCATAGCGGGTATCCCCCCGGTGATCGGGCAGGCCATACTGCTCTTTGAGATATCTGCCGAACCATCCGGAAAGCTTCCCGGCGCCGACGGCATTCAGATGATTCCCGTAATCCCGGAAATCACAGTCCGGATCGATGCCCATCTCTGTCTCCGCAAGATCGTTCATGTTGAGAAAAGCAAAACCCTGCGCGGTCACGAGCTGCGAGAGATAACGGTACTGCGCATCCGTCTCCGGCATCTTCGTCGTATGCGGCACGACAACAAACAGTGCCTTCAGTTCCCTCTCCCGGAGATAAGCGCAAAGCTCGGTCAGCGCCTGTTCCTCCTCCTCCGGGATCGGGACGATATCCGTACCCGCGGACGGCAATGTGCCTTCTGCCGGTCCCACATCGGTGAGCGGCTCATGACCTTTCAATCCTTCCGGCCAGGCATAGAAACAGGTCTTCAGCTGCGAGGGCAGCGCCAGTGTCTTCCAGTTGGAATGATATTTAAAAATATCCAGATCATACGTGAGCCGTTCGTCCGGATCCTCCACCAGTGCCCGGATCGCCTGAAGGCGGTTTACGGAGTAGCGCAGATTATCCGTCACCTCCCTGGTATGCGCCATGTTGCCGAGCAGTTCCTCATCCCGCATCGTGAACATGCGCACTTCATAGATCATGAGCGCCGGATCCTGGTATTTCAGCGCCTCTCTGGTGAGCCAGACGGCGGCTTTCGGCCGCTGCATGTTGGAGGAAAGCGGATAGACCGCGATCCCCTGTTCCCCGTAGATCTCCGGCGTCGCAAAAGCCGGATACACCGGTGAAGAGCCGATGAGGACCGCATCCAGCGTGTTCCTCTTCTCCGCGTAGAATCCCACGAAACGGTCCTTGACGTCACCGTTCATCCGGACCGCGTAACTGATCCCGGTGAGCAGCACCAGAAACAGGAGCAGGAACGCGATGCACTTTGTGATCTCCGTGCGCTTCATCCTAAAATCCCCTGTAAATGAACTCCTGCGCGCTGGTCCCGGATCCGTATTCCCCCAGCAGGATCACGCCAAACAGCAGAAGCATCCATACAGCCCATCTGACGGGAAGACGCCATCCGGCGATCCGCTCCCGCACCGCACGGGAAGGCTCCTTTCCCTCCTGTTCCGCACGGTATTGCAGGATCCCGGCCGCCAGTAACAGCAGAAGCCCGGTCAGGGCGACCGCCGCTTCAACCGGAGAAAGAACCTCCGTGAGCGGTCCGATCCCCGTATTCATGCGGGCGCCCGCCGGATGCAGCAGGGCAGCGAAGAGCTCCGCCGCCTGGCCCGCGGAGGCCGCCCGGAAGAACACAAAACTGGCCGAGAGGAGGAGGAAGGTCCGGAGCCGTCTGAGAAACCGCAGCACGCCGCCGAGTCCCCGGCGCGTGCTCCATCCGGTCAGCCGCTTCGACAGCGGGGACAGACACTCACCCGCAACGATATAGCACCATTGCAGCAGACCGGTGCCGATGACATACTTCCAGGCCCCGCCGTGCCACAGGCCGATCGCCGCCCAGAGGACGAGCATCGCGAGCCAGGTGTAGACCTGCTTCCCTCTTTTCTTACCGAAGAGCGCGCGAAAACGCTCCGACAGCCACAGAAACAGGCGGCTCCTGAGAAGCGGGTAAAAGAGCCGGTCCCTCAGCCACAGCCCCAGCGTGATGTGCCATCTGCGCCAGAATTCCTCAACCGTCTCCGAAAAAAACGGCGTCCGGAAGTTTTCCGGCAGCGTCATGCCGAGTGTTTCGGAAAGCCCGAGCACGATATCCATGCAGCCCGAAAAGTCCGTATAAAGCTGCAGCGTGAAGCAGACCGCCCCGATCAGGACATTCGCCCCGCCGAGGGTCGACGCCGGATCAAAGACCGCATCGGCGACATGTGCAAGTCTCGCGGAGATCACCAGCTTCTTGAAAAAGCCCCACAGCATGCGCTGCAGACCGGCAGTCAGATTCCCGTAAGACAGCGGATGCGGTGTGAACAGTTCCTGCTTCATGTCCGCGTAACGGACGATGGGACCGGATACCAGGAGCGGAAAATACAGCCCGCCGGCGAGCAGCCGGACCGGGTTGGTCTCGGCGGGCCGCATCCCGAGATATACATCCAGGAAATAACCCAGCAGGATAAACGTGTAGAAGGAGATCCCCGCAGGCAGGATCTCCGGCGATCCGCCGGCCGCGGAAAACCCGAAAAGGCCGCGATATTTGAAATATCCCAGCATCCCCAGCAACAGGAGAAGTTCCGAAAACAGAAATACGCGGCGCAGGAGTTTCTCCCGTTTCCCCGTCAGATCCGCGGACGGAAGGAACCGGGCAAAAAGAAAGCTTGCCATGACGGCAAGAAGCGGAAACACGATGATCCACGGCCTCTCCCATGTCCCCGCCAGATAAAAGACGGCCCCCGCAGGAAGCAGAAGCCAGCCGCGGATCCGCCGGGGAAGTGCGTAGTACACGAACAGGAGCAGGGCGAAGAAATTCAGAAATCGAAAGGAGGTCAGTTCCATGCGTATCCCCTTATGCCCCTATGCGATCACCCGGTTGGTGCCGCAGGGAGCATCCGCTCCGGATGCCTCCAGCAGGACAGCGATCGCCTGCGCTGCTTCCTCCGGAGACAGGAGCCTGCCGTCCGGGCGGTCTGCTGCCGCGATCTCGCGGATCTTCTCCGGCACCTGCGCGAGGAACCGGGTATCCGTCATCACCGGCGAGATCCCGTTGATCAGGATCCCCTTTTCGCCGTATTCCGCGGCAAGGGATCTCATCAGGCCCAGAAGCGCATACTTGGCCGTGGTGTACGCAGAGAGGAATTTCGGTGGCATCCCGTCCGTGACCGCCGAGAGCATGGTCACGACATGACCGCTGCCGCGCTTTGCCATGGCAGGCAGAAGGGCATGCAGGATCCGGACGGCAGGCATCAGCGTCAGGGAGAGCGCATCCTCAAACGACACAGGTTCGAGTTTTTTGAACTGGCAGTAGGAAAAAGGCGCGGAGGGCAGATAAACGATGTCATCCGGTACGATCCCGGCCTGCGTAAGCTCCGTAAGGAGATTTTCCGTCTCCTCCGCGCTCGTCAGATCTGCGGACAGGATCGTCATCCCTCCCGCATCCCGCAGCCCGGTAACGGAAAGTCCCGCCGCGGAGGCTGTCTCCTGCAGACGCTCCGCCCCGCGGAAACAGTGCGCGATGCATTTATCATAGCGCGCACCGATCAGTCCGATCAGTGCGCGTCCGATGTCCGATGAAGCCCCCGGCACAAACAGCGTTCCGCTCATTCTCTACGGCTCCTCAAAAAAGCCCGCGCGATAAGATCCGCGGTACACCTTTTCCCCGCGGTCATTGGTGATCGCGGTCTTCACATCGATGGTG
Organism: Lachnospiraceae bacterium; assembly: GCA_017535945.1. Taxonomy (GTDB): domain Bacteria; phylum Bacillota; class Clostridia; order Lachnospirales; family Lachnospiraceae; genus Butyrivibrio. The sequence goes on along the minus strand of JAFXTJ010000025.1, from coordinate 46,899 downwards.
CGGAAGATCGGATCGATCTTCGTCACGCTGCCGGTGACCGTCAGTTCATCCCCCGCATAGACGGGTCTGGCAAACTTGGAGTTCACCTCCATCAGCAGACAGTTGCGTCCCGGCAGGAACATGCCGGCCAGTGTGGAGATCATGGAGGCCGTGAGCATCCCGTAGGAGACGCGGTCTTTAAACCCTCTTTCCCTTGCGGCTTCCGCATCCGTGTGGAGCGGATTCTCGTCCCCCGTCAGCGCGCGGAAATCCTCCATCATCTCTCCGGTGATCCTGCGGGTAAAACGCTCCGTCTGTCCCTGTGAGATATCCTCGAAACGGTAATCGTTCACGGCTGCGCACTCTCTGTCAGGATATCCACCATATCGCCCACATTCTTCATCTCAAGGACCTGCGCCATGGTGAATTTCATGTGAAAGGTCTTCTCGATGGCATTCACCAGATTGATATGCTCCAGGGAATCCCAGTCCTCGATATCCGCTGCTGTCGTCGCATCATTTACCGTGATGGACTCGTCATCGAACACATCCCGGAATACCGGCTGCAGCTGCTCGTAAATCTCCTCTCTGGTCATTCAAAATCTCCTTCCCGCAAGGGTTCTCCCCGCTCGATATCCCGGGTGGCTTTCTTTCCAAGCACTTCATCCAGCCGTGCCGGAGATAACCCGTAACCCGGACGGATCGACCGGACATGCCGGTCCGTAAACACCTCGCCCTTTCTGATATTTTGCACGACAAAGAGCGATCTGGCAAGTGCCCGCTCCGTCTCCTGCTTCTCCGTGAGTGCGTATCCGGCGGATCCCAGCGCTTTCTCCACGATCCGCACCTGCCGCACCATATCCGCGAATTCCTCCGGTTCCATGGAAAATGCGGCATCCGGACCGCCGTCCGCACGCTTCAGCGTCAGATGCTTCTCGATCATCCTCGCCCCCATCGCCGCGGCCGCGACCGCCACGGTGCTCCCGGGTGTGTGATCGGACAGGCCGTACTGCACACCGTAGGTCTCTCCCAGTCCGGGCATCATCCTGAGGTTCACATCCTCATAGGGCGTGGGATAGGCGGACACACATTTCAGGAGAATGATATTCTCATTGCCCTGCTGCCGGATGGCATCGACAGCGGCCCGGATATCCTCCGCGTGCGCGATGCCCGTTGCCAGGATCACCGGCTTCCCTTTGGATGCCGCATATCGGATGAGCGGCACATCCGTGATCTCAAAGGACGCGATCTTGAAAGCCGGCATCTCCAGACGCTCCATCAGATCCACCGCCGTCGGATCAAAAGGCGATGAGAAGCAGAGCATCCCGCACTTCTTCGCCTCCGCAGCCAGACCCTCGTGCCATTCCCATGGCGTATAAGCCTCCTGATACAGCTTGTAGAGCGTGGTGCCGTCCCACAGCGTGCCGCGGTTTAACTGAAAATACGGCTTGTCGCAGTCGATCGTGATGGTATCCGCCGTATAGGTCTGAAGCTTCACCGCATCGGCACCGGCCTCCGCCGCCGCGTGCACCAGCGCCACCGCACGTTCATAATCCCCGTTGTGATTGCCGGAGAGCTCCGCGACGATCATCACGGGCTCCCGCTCCCCGACAAACCGGTCTCCGATCGCGATCCTGTTCATGTGAGCATCCCCATAAAGCCTTCCCTGTACGGTGAGAAATCCTTACACTCCCCGTCGATGGAATCGATCATCTCCGCATATTTCTCCCGGATCAGCGTCCGGTAATTCTCCTCATTCTCATACCCCTTCTTCGTCCAGGCGAAGGGGTGCGCCAGGATCTGGATCCGCGGATGCGCCGCGATCGTCTCCGCGTCCGGATACCCGTAGCGCCAGATATGATTGGCATCCGACAGATATTTGACCCTCAGTGCGGAATCCGGACCCGCCTTGGGATCAAAGGAGAAGAACTCATCCTGGTAGGCATTGAGGATCCCGGGCAGCTTGATATTCTCCGCCAGCACCGCGGGAGACGGCCGGTGAATGGAAAAGGTGTTCACGGCAAAGCCCAGCATGTCGCTTAACATGTCCATTTCCTGCCGGATCCGGCGCCTGATGAGTTCCATATCCGTCATGCCGTTCAAGGCAAAATGCAGGCCGATCATATGGCCTCTTTCATGCATATCCGTCAGCAGATCCCGGTTTTTGCGGGAGAGGATATTGTAGGAATTGTTGGTCCACTGGAAGAAATAATTGGACCGGAAGTCCATGGAATCCTCGACGCGGGAGAGCGCGTAGGCCCTGTCCACCGAGTATTCCACATCGTGCCGCATGATGATGAATTCCTCCCGCTCAAGTGCCTCCCCGTAGGTCGCATAGCGCCCGGACTCCTTCACCAGCCGCAGGATCTCTCGATAATCTTCAAATGAGAACATCATTCCTCCTTTTTATGAGTGCTTTCGATGATCCTATTCAGATACGCATCCCACAGGGCGAATACCGCCTCCCCCGAGGTGCGCTTTTCGATCTCTCTTGCCTTTTTCCCCAGCCGCTCCGCCAGTTCCTCATCACCGATCAGACGGTTCAAGCCTTTCACCAGGGCATCTTCATCCTTGATGGGGATGAGCAGGCCGTTCTCCCCGTCCGTGATGACCTCCGCCGGTCCGCCGCACGGACAGTCGGTGGCAACAATGGGCATTCCGAGTGCCATCGCCTCCAGCAGGGAATTCGGCAGGCCCTCCCAGTCGGAGGTAAAGGCATAGACCGCACCCTTCGGCAGCTCCTGCTCCAGCGAATCGCTCCCGCCCATCAGGAGGATATAATCCTCCGCATGGTTTTCCGCAATGATCCCGTCCAGGATCTCCTTTGTCCCGTCATGACTGTCCGCCCCGTAGATCCGGAGCACATAATCCGGATGCTCCTCATGGACCCGGACAAAAGCCCGGCACAGCATGGGCTGATTCTTGAAATCCACGAGACGCGCGTGGTGCACCACGCTCCTGTCCCGCACCGGCGGCCGCTCCACGCCGAAATACTTGGGATTCACCGGATTCAGGATGATGGTCGAATTCTCCTGCAGATACGGCCTGAAAAACGCCCGCTGCAGTCCCGTCTGGAACACGGCTCCCGCCGCCCGCGGGAAAAGAAGGCGGATCTGGATCTTATCCGACAGGGCATCGTAATGCCCCACGGGATCGGTCCGCACGCACACCACCACGGGGATCCCCGTCCCCTTTGCCGCCATGAGCGCCCGGTAATTGGCTCGCTGGGCAAAGGGCACCAGCACATCCGGGCGGTGTTCGCGTAAAAACTCCCGCAGATACCGCACGCGGAGGAAGAACTGCGTGACACGGCCCTTCTTTTCATCGCCCGGACGCAGGCCCACATGCACGCGTTCCACACGCGGATCCAGCGCGAATTCCTCCTCCTCCTGCCACTCGGTGGCGACCAGTACGCGATAGCCGCGGCCGGCGAATTCGTTGGCGAGATTGGATACCACGCGCTCCGCTCCGCCCTGCCCGAGGCAGTTTAGATGAAACGCGATGGACCTCTGTTTTTTCTCCGCCGTCTCCTGCATCCGTCCGCGCTCAGTAAAGCAGCATCCCCGCTGTCAGTTCCCTGCCGCTTTCATACCGGTCGATCAGGATCGACCCGTCCACCGTCCGCACAATGGGACGGCCGTCAAAGATCTCGATGATCTCTCCGGGCGCCGCCGCGGAAAAATCGATGATCTCGTCAAAAGGCCTGACCTGCCAGATCGTCACGCGGTGATCGTCATCCCCCGCAGGCGCAGGCTCTCTGCCCGCCATATACGCGGCGAGGTCCTCCTGCTCCTCCCCGGATGCCGCCATGCAGAAGGCACCGGGGAAAGGTGCCGCCACACCGCGGATCAGATCATAGATCTGTCTGGTGCGGGCATGCCAGTCGATCCGGCCGTCCGCCGGCGTGCGCTTGTCATACCAGGAATCGAAATCCCGGGACTCCGTGCGGATCACGATCTCCTCTCCGCTTAAGTATGTCGTGAGAAGACGGTCGATCAGGCGGTTGGCGCAGATCATGTTCTTATACTGGGCGGTGCGGATATCGTCATGCACATTGATGGAGAAGAGCTCCGTGCCGAAGATATTGGGGGAATCGGCCGCCTCGTCATACTTAAAGAGGTTCAGATGAAACCGCGTATCTCCCAGGATCATCGACCAGTTTAAAGGCGAGCGCCCGCGTCCGAAGGGCAGATATCCCGCGTTGCCGTGGAAACCGAAGATCCCGTGCTTAAACGCGTCGAGCACATGCTTCGGGATGAGCCGCTGCCACCCCACCACGACACCGATGTCAAAGGTGTTCTCCGCAAAGAACGCGACCGTTTCATCATCCCGCAGATAATAGCTTTTCGCCGCAAAGACCGGGATCCCGTATTTCTCCTCCAGATCCGTCAGCCCTTTGTAGCCCGCGATATGATTTTTCTTCGTCACATCCGGATCCACCGTGACCAGCAGATCCACGGGACAGAGATTCTCCCGGATATGATCGATGGTGACCTCGGAGGAATCCTTGACTCCGAATACAACAACCCTGTAATGCATACCCGCTCCTTACTTCAGGTTTTCCTTATACCACTCGATCGCGAGTCCGATCCCGGCACGGAAGTCATAGGAGGGATCGTAGAACAGCTTCTCTCTCGCCTTGGAAATATCGGCATTGGAGTCCCGGATATCCCCGGCGCGGGGCGGTCCATAGACCGGCTCCACCTCCATATCCAGCGCCTCGCACAGATCATTGTAGACATCGATCAGATATTCCCTGCCGCCGGCACCGATATTATAAGCTTCTCCCGCCGCGGAGGAAGGAGCCAGACAGGCCCGGAGATTTCCTTCGATAACATTGTCGATGTAGGTGAAATCCCTGCTCTGTCTGCCGTCCCCGTTGATGGTGGGCCGTTCGCCGTTTAAAAGCTGCCGCAGGAATTTGGGGATCACCGCGGCATAAGCGCCGTTCGGATCCTGTCTCCTGCCGAACACATTGAAATACCGGAGACCGTAGGTATCCAGATGATACAGCTTGAAATACAGCTTGCCGTACTCTTCATCCGTCCGTTTGGTCAGTGCGTAGGGAGAGAGGAGATTTCCCTCGCCGCCCTCCTTCTTGGGCAGCTCCGTGGAATCCCCGTATACGGAGGAGGAGGAGGCGTAGACGAATTTCAGCACGCCGTTCTGCCTTGCGGCCTCCATCATGTTGAGCGTCCCGCGGATATTGATGTCCTCGTACAATAACGGCATCTCGATGCTGCGCGGCACACTGCCCCAGGCTGCCTGATGGAGGACATACCGCACACCCTCCGTGGCCTTTTTGCAGGCCTCAATGTCGCGGATATCATCCTCGATAAAAGTGAACCGCGGGTTTGCAAGAAACGGCTCGATGTTCTCCCGGTGCCCGGTGGACAGATTATCCAGACAGCGCACCGTATATCCCTTATCCAGGAGCGCCTCGCACAGATTGGAGCCGATAAAGCCCGCTCCGCCGGTCACCAGAAATACACTGTCCTCCGGAAATGTCAGTTCCTGAAAGCTCATACTCCCTCCAATATCCTGATCAGATCTTTTCTGTAGTTACCCGGGCAGAAATCTCCCGCCCGTTTTGCGGCACGCGCCGCGTATTTCTCCCTGTAGTCCGTATCCTGCGCCATTTTCAGGATCGTATCGGCCAGGACGCGCTCCTCCGACAGATGCGACGGATCGGGATCCGGTGTATCGGACATGTCCGGGATCAGGATGCCGTATTGTCCCTCCACCGTCTCCGCCGTCGACGTGCCGTAAGGATACTTCTTTAACAGTTCCTCCAGTTCCGCATCGTCTAACAGGATCTCCCTCGGACCCGTGCGGCAGTCCGTCGCGATGACCGGTTTTCCCAGCGCCATCGTCTCCAGCAGGGCATTGGGAAAACCCTCTCTGTTGGAGGGCAGCACATAGAGATCCGCCGCGTCGATCTCCGGGAACGGATCGGTGAGATTCCCCGTAAAGGTCACCCGTTCCGCGATCCCCAGTTCCTCCGCGAGCCGCCGCCACGCCTCGTATTTCCCCGCGCCGATCACAGAAAGCCTGGCTTCGGGCAGTTCCCGCGACACGAGATAAAAGGCCTTGATCATATGCCAGTGCGCCTTGATGACGTCGTCCCGTCCCATGGTCACGATACGGAAGGTCCCGTCCTCGCGCTTTACCTGCCGCTCCGCCGCCTTTTTGCGGATATCCTCCACGTCCAGCGGATTGTAGAGATATGCTCCGCCGCCACAGGCAAAATCGCGCTTCAAAAGCGCCAGGATCTCTTTGGAGCAGGACAGGACCAGATCCGAACGGCGCACACAGGCTCTCACGATCCCCGGCGTCTCCAGATCCGTCCCGCAGCGCAGGCCCGTGATCACCCGGTCGCCCGCCCGGGAGAAGATGTTGACGGGATTGGCCGTATTGCCGAAGGAATAGGTGATGTCGATCCGTTCCCTGCGCTTCACGCAATGCGCCCGGACGATCCTTAACAGAACGTTGAACACCTTCCTCGCGCGGTTTTTGCTGCTTGGCACATCCAGATTGATGATCCTGAGACCGCTCACATCGTAATGGATGTTCTTATCGCTGAAGATACACAGCGCCACATCGTAATCGTCCGCAAGGAGCCGCGCCGTCGCCACGGCGACCCGCTCAAAGCCGCCCTGGTGCAGCATCGGAAGCATCAGCATGAGCCGGCGCTTCATGAAAACGCCCCCGTGAGATAAAACTTCTCGAGCAGCGCCGCCTGCCCGCGCGCGTCAAATCCCTCCTCCGCCAGCTGTCTGCAGGCTGTCTCCGACCGGCTCATGCGTTCTCCCGGCGGAGTTTTCCCGAGGAGTTCCCTGAGTCGCTCCGCCCAGCGGTCCTCCGCCGCTCCGGGATCCTCTCCCGCTTCACCGATCCCCTCTCTGGAAACCAGTTCCGTCGCATCGACCTCGGGTGTGACCGTATCCGAGATCAGACAGGGAAGACCGGCTGCCTGCGCTTCGATCACACTGCCGGGCAGGCCTTCATAACGGGAGGGAAAGGCAAATACATCCATCGCCTGATAGTAATCCGCGATGCCCTGCCGGTTGCCGAGGAACAGGACATATTCCCGGATCCCCAGCCGGACGGCCAGCGCCTGCATTTCCTCGTACAGTTCCCCGCTGCCTAAGAGCATGAGCCGGAGTCCGGGATCTCCCGACCGGTCCAGCAGTTTCCGGAACACCCGGAGCAGGAATTCATGATTTTTCGCGTAACGGAAGCTGCCCACATGGCCGATGACCCGGCATTTTCCGAGTTTCAGGGCTTCACGGATCTCCGTGCGTGCGCCCGGATCGAAACGGAAAACCTCCGGCAGAACAGCATTGGGCAGGATCCTTACGGAAGCGCTCCGGAATACACTTTTGGCAGCATCCGCGGAACAGGCAAAACGGTGATCGATGACCGGCCGCTTCCTGCCGTCCGCGCCGCGGATCCGCCACGTCTCCCGGCCGAGCGGCAGACGCAGGAATCTCGTAAGAAGCCCTTTGAGGCCGGGATCGGTCCCGGCGCTCCTCGCATGCGCGATCGTGACGGGGACACCTCCCCGGACGGCCGCAGGCAGATAGATCGCAGCCGTGCTGGTCATATGTCCCTGAACGACCTGCCAGATATCCCGGTGTTCCGAAAAGAACCGCTCACAGGCCTTCCTGTAGGCACCGATCCCGGTTCCCGAAAAAGACATCGACAGACGGGGCAGCGCATAGATATGCCCTCCCAGGGAGAGGATCTCCTCATCCAGATCATCGGGCGCGCGGTGCGCCATGAGTTCTTCCGAACCGGGCGCCTTCTTCCCTGTGGGAGCGGCATCCGCATGCACCAGAAAATCAAACTGCACAAGGGACCGGTCCAACAGGCGGTAGATGTCCATGATCCTGCTCTCGGCTCCGCCGCGTCCGGTGCGGCCGAACACATGTAATACCCGGATCGGCTCCGTCATTTCTTCTTACGCTTTCTTGCGGCGAGGAACCGCTTGGCCCGTGCGGCATAATGCTCTGCCCGCATCAGGGCGGACGGGCGCCGGCTTGTCGGTTCTTCAAGCAGCGTGCGGTACGGGATGAGTTCCGCCCTGTCAAAAAGCGCCGCCGCGGCCTCAAAATCCGCATCGCTCATGGTATTCACGTGATAAACGAGTGTCACACTCCCCTTTGCCCGGCTCTTTGCCGCCCGTTCCCTGAGGACAGCGATCGGATAAAAGGTCATTTCCCGGTACCGGTACGGCGATCTGCCGAACCCGTCGGTGATGCGCCTGAAATCCAGCCTCTTCAATGCGGTCAGCGTATTCTCATCATAACTGTGCGCCGGTGCCATGAAGATATCCGTATCGAATCCCCATTCCTCCATCTGCTGCCGCGCCTCTTCCAGCATATCCTCCTGCTCGGCAAGCGGCAGACCGGCCAGCTCCGCGCGGTCATTCAGCGGGAACATGCCTCCGTCCTCCGTCCGGTAGACATGGTGCACGCCATGCATCGCGATCACCGCGCCGCGTGTTTCGAGGTCTTTCACAAACCGCAGGAATTCCTCCTCCGGCCGCTCCGACACTCCCTGCAGATGCATCAGCTTCTGATCCTCGCAGAGCGGGATCACTCCGAGAAGCGGCATTGCGTTCCGCTCCTCCAGAAGTGCGATCATCCGCGAGAGATTCTCCCAGTGCATGACGGGAGCGATATCATCCAGACGGATCGCGATCCGCATGCTCACAGTCTCCAGTAATCGTATTCCGGTGCGGTATACAGCTGTTTGTCGTAGATGCCCTTCACATCAAACAGGATCTTCGTCCGGTTTGCGGCTGCGTATAAGGCAGCGATCTCTTCGGGTGTCTTCTTTGCCAGATATTCGTGTGCCACCGCCACAACAACGGCTTCCATATCATGGACGGAAGCAGCATCCGCGATCTTCAGGCCGTAAAGTCTCTCCGCCTCCGCATGATCCGCCGTCTCGTCGGAGACCACGGGATCGATCCCGTATTCCCTGAGCTCCCGGATGATATCGATCACCTTGGTGTTTCTGGTGTCCGGACAGTTCTCCTTAAAGGTGAAGCCGAGGATGCCGACCCGGGCTTTTTTCACCGGGATATCGGCGGCGATCAGCCGCTTTACCAGGGATTCCGCGATATACTTGCCCATATCATCGTTGATCCGTCTGCCGGACAGGATGATCTGGGAATGATACCCCAGTTCCTCCGCCTTGTAGGTGAGATAGTAAGGATCCACACCGATGCAGTGGCCGCCCACAAGCCCGGGGGAGAAGGGCAGGAAATTCCACTTGGTCCCGGCCGCCGCCAGCACCTCTTTGGTATCGATCCCCATGCGGTGGAAGATCATGGACAGCTCGTTCATGAAAGCGATATTGATATCCCGCTGGGAATTCTCGATGACCTTGGCAGCCTCAGCCACCTTGATGGAGCCGGCGCGGTAGACACCGGCCAGCGCCACGATGCTGTAGACATTGGCGACCTCTTCGAGCGTCTCCTCGTCCATCCCGGAGACGATCTTCACAATGGTCTGCAGGCGGTGGACCTTATCGCCGGGATTGATGCGCTCGGGGGAATACCCGACCTTGAAATCCGTGCCGCATTTAAGTCCCGATTCGCGCTCGAGGATCGGCACGCAGACATCCTCCGTGACACCCGGATATACGGTGGACTCGTAGACCACGATGGATCCTTTGGTGAGATTCTTTCCGAGCGTGGTGGTGGCACCGATCACCGGCGTCAGATCCGGCGTGTGATCATCGTTGACGGGCGTCGGGACCGCCACGATATGGAAACGCGCCTCTTTCAGCCTGGCGGGATCCGAAGTAAAGTCGATCGCGGTCTTTTTGATCTCCTCGTCCCCCACTTCACCGGTGGGATCGATCCCGCTCTGATAGAGTTTGATCTTCTCGCTGCTGATATCAAACCCGATCACGTCGATGCTCCCCGCAAAAGCGTGGGCGATCGGCATGCCGACGTACCCCAGCCCGACCAGCGACAGCTTTGCTTTTTTGTCCTTCAGATCCTGATACAGACTCATGACTCTCTCCTTTGCTTATTGTATTCTGAGGGAGGAATAGCCCTCCACATTTAACGAGAAATCGGAACGGTCCAGGGAGAAATTGGGATTATAATAGGGATCTCCCGCCTCCAGTACATCGTGCCAGCGCTCCCGGAACAGCTCACATTCCCTGTCATATCGCCTTGCGTTCTCCCCCGTCAGATCCTCGCCGCGTGAGAGCGACTCATAGTGAGTCAGCTCCGCAAAGGGGGTGAACACATTGAGATATCCCTTCTGCCTGAGCTTCAGACAGAAATCCACATCATTGAGGCTCACAGCCAGATGCTCGTCAAAGCCGCCCGCCTCATCATACTTCCTGCGCTCCACCATCAGACAGGCAGCCGTTACGGCGGACATATCCTGCGCGTAGCAGAGCCGTCCCATATAGCCCAGATTCTGCCCCGCCTGCTTGTAGTGGATATGACCGGCTGTGCGGTGTGCCCCGAGGCCGAGCACCACGCCCGCATGCTGGATCCGGCGGTCCGGGAAATAGAGTTTGGCCCCCACGGCACCCACATCGGGCCGCTGGGCATACATCAGCATCTCCTCCATCCAGTTGATGGTGATGACTTCCGTGTCATTGTTGAGGAGCAGCACATACTGCCCTCTGGCCTGCCGCACGCCGAAATTGATGACGGCAGAGAAATTGAACGGTTCGTTCTCTTCCCGGTGGAAATCCAGAACGCGGACCCGCTCCCGCATGGGACCGTCGTTAAAGGACTCGTAGAGTCTCGCGGTCTCCTTCTCCCTGCTGCCGTTCTCCACAACGATGATCTCATAATTGTCCCAGGTGGAACGCGTATAGATGGAATCCACCAGACGCTTCAGATCTTTTGCGTGGTCGCAGTTCGGGATGATGATCGAGATCATCGGCTCGCCCAGGATCTCATAGCTGATCTTGAAGATCGTCTCAAAAGCCCTGGTGCTGGTGATCTGGAAATGCTCGAAGCCGTGCCTACGCAGATGATCCGCCACGGAGCCTCTGGCTGCTTCGATCGCGTAATGCTTGGCTTCGATATTGGAAGCCGTGGAGCCCGCATGCGAACGCCAGTAATACAGGAGTCTCGGGACGTGCACGATCTTATCCGCCCTGTCCGTAAGCCGCAGGATCATGTCATGATCCTGACTGCCGTCGTACTGCGGACGGAACAGTTCCGTCCCCTCGAGGAGGGAACGCCGGAACATGGAGAAATGACAGATATAGTTGTTGGCCCTTAAGTTGTCGATCGCATAATCCGGCTTGAAATGCATCGTGATCATGCGGTTGATGTCATCGCCCTTAAAGGTGGCCTCATCACAGTAGAGGTAATCCGCGCCGGTCTCGTTGATCTCCTTTACATAAGCGTATAATGCCGAAGGATGCAGAACATCATCGTGATCGAGCAGAGCGATGTAATCCCCCTCCGCGAGCGTCAGACAGGCGTTGGTATTGCCCGAGATTCCCTTGTTCTCCGGCAAATGCCGGTAGATGATGCGGTCATCGTTTTCCGCGTACTCCCTGGCGATGAGTCCCACCGCCGCATGATCCGTATCGGAGCCGTCCGCCAGACAGAGCTCCCAGTTCGGGTAGGTCTGCGCCTGTACGGATTCGATCATCTCCCGCAGATACTTTTCCGGCGTATTATAGAGCGGGGTCAGGATGCTGATCTTGATCATGGAGGCGAAATGCGCCTGGGACTCCTCTCTGCGCCTCTCCTCATCCGGAAAGCTCTGTGTGCCGTAATAGGCAAAGGCCTGCCGCTCCTTCTTTTTGTACCGGATCTTGGCGATGACCCCGCGGAGGCTCCCCTGATTGCGGACCCTGTCGATCTGCCGGATACACCAGTGCATCACTGCTCTGGCGGGAGCAGACGCCTTCCATATCGGATTGCTCTTGATCCGGTTCAGCGCGTATTCCAGTTCCCGCTTCTCATTCTCCAGGACGGCCACGCGTTCCGCCAGTGCCGCGCTCTTCAGTTTTTCTCTGGCCAGCGCGTCAAACTCCCGCGTGGCAACTCTCTTATCGTCTTCCATAGATCCTCTGATCCGTCACTCTCCGATGGTGATCCGGTTTTCCACCCAGTTGATGAGTCTCTGTCTGGACGTCTGGTCGATCGCCAGCATCCCCAGCTGATAGACGCCCGGTGCCAGCTCCCCTTTGGCCAGGCGCACACGGTAACCGGTGAGATCCACATGGATCTGATCCGCGAGCTTCCCGCGGATATCCGGCCGGTACCAGTCCCCCACAGGGACGGAATACACGCCGGTTTCCGGTACCATGACCTCCGTGCCGCCGTCGGCCGATGCCCTACGGTCCAGCCTGCGAAGCAGCAGCCGTCTGTCATAGCAGGCGTTGTCGGCGCCGATCACAAAGGCATACCCCTTGATATAATAACCCTCGCGGGCATCCGCCCGCTTGCCGGTGCACCAGTATTCCAGCGTATCCGCATATTCCACGCCCACCCTGAGGACCGGGTCGACAGGGATATCCTGCAGCCCCTCCGCATGCAGTGACAGATTCCCCGGCAGCAGTTCCTCCGGCGTCTTCACCTCATAAAGCGGCACGATCTCGCTGACATGCTCGTCCTCCACCAGATGGATCGAGTAGAAGGGATCCACATTATACAGCGCTCCGTGCCGTCCCATGAGCTTTTCATGCTCGCCTGCCAGCCGTTCCATCTTGGCGGGATCGAGCGTATCCAGCCCTCTGGAGAGCGATTCGTGATGCAGCAGGGCGATATGATTGCACTGCACGTTGTAATATCCCCGCTCAAACAGGGCATAGCACAGATCCACATCATTAAAGGCCACTGCCATATCCTCCGGCAGCCCGCCCGCCTCTTCGTATTTGGCCCGGTCGATCATCAGACAGGCGCCCGTGACGGCCAGCAGATTGCGGATCCCCCGGTTGAAACCGAAATAATGGGCACGCTCATCGCTCAGGTACTGAAGCTTGTGCATGGGGCCCAGCCGGACATTGGTTACACCCGCATGCTGGATCTTGCGCGGCACCTCTCCCATATCCCTCGGATCCCGGATCTCCTGTCCCTCTTTTGCCGGAGGATAGAGGAGCTTGGCCCCAACTGCGCCCGCGTGCGGTCTCCCGGCCATAAGCGCCATTTCCTTAAGCCATCCCGCGGACGGCGCCGTGATATCGTCGTTCAGGAACAGGAGCAGATTCCCGTTCGCGTTCTTCACACCCAGATTGCACATCCGGGAGAAATTAAAATCCATGGGCTCATGGATATAGCGTACCTGCGTCAGCCCGTTGCCCCGCTCCATCGCTTTCAGGAAATTGGCGATGAGCAGCTTGTTATACCCCGTGCTGCCGTTGTCCACCACCAGGATCTCATAGGGACACTCATTCCCGCAGGTGGCACGGATCGATGCAAGGCATTCCTTCAGGACAGCCGGATTATCCTTGCTCGGGATGATGATCGAAACCAGATCCCCGGCAGTGTCCTGCAGATCCGGCATCGGCAGGAAGAATTTATCCATGCGCGCCTCAGCCGCCGCGGGATAACGCCTCCCGCAGAACAGGTCCTGCCCTTCCTCCAGATGGAAGAGGATCTCCGGGATATGGCCGATCGGGAATTCCATGCCGGCGTGCCGGAGATTCCCTCCCACGGCCGTTACCAGCTTCAGGAACAACGCATCCGGCAGCCCTCCCAGCAGCTTTCCTCTGACAGCCTTCTGCGCCTCGGAGAGATTCTCGGACGGCGCATGGAGCAGGGCGTTCTTCAGCACGCTCCCGCGCACCGCAAATACACTGCCGATATAGAAGCAGGTCGAATAGGTATCCGGAGACCAGTCCGGCTTGAAATACGGCGCCTCATAACTGCCGTCGGCGAGAAGCACATCCTCATCCCCGTAGACCACCTTGCCGGTCGGATGCTCCGTGAACCACCTGTGGATCAGCGCACCGGCACCGGCCGACAGCCGGCCCTCTTTGCGGGCAAAGACCACGATCTCGCTGTCGCCGCATTTCAGCAGTTCCCCGCTCTCGATATATTTCTCGATATCGGAATAGAGCACGCAGAACAGCTCCGCCGTTTCCCGCGGTGCGTCCTGCGCGACTCCGCTCTGCGTATCGGAAACCGGTTCCTCTGCCGGAGGTTCCGGCACCATCTCCCCGAAGTAGCGGATCGTACAGCTCACCGTGAGGCCGAATTCCAGTTCCCGGCGTTTTTCCCAGCGGTCATGATCCTCGCTGAGCTCCTCCAGCCGTCTGGCGTACAGCCTGTCCTGCCGCCCGATGAGTATGCCGCGTACCTTATCCTTGATCCCCACCTGTGATCTCCTCATTCACGGAATGATACCCGTCAGTGTTTCCTGTGTCTGCCGAACACGCCGCGCCGTTTGCTCTGCGGCTCCTCCAGACGGCTCAGTCCCTTTTCCTCATTGAGCCCCTCGTCCACGGAATCGGCCACCTCAGCCGGAAGCAGCGCCGTCGTCATCGTGACGGTGACATGATTCTTGTTTTCCCGTTCGTTCACGGCGATGCCGAATTCGATCCCCGGATCGTCCGTGGCGAAGAGCACGCTGTCGGAACCGATCCAGCGCCCGTTGGGATGGATCGTGACGACCGGCGGTCTCTCATTCACCGATACTCCGTTCCAGGCCACCAGCTGCAGTGTCACCAGACAGGGGGCAAAAGCGGGATCGATCCGGATCGCGCGTGTGCCGGGCAGCAGATCGATCTCCAGCGTAATGGCATGATGTCTGTTATAGCGTTCCTGTGCGTAATAGGAATTCTCCTCGGAGAATCCCTCCCCGATATCACTGTATACCTGGACTGTCAGCGGATCCCGTTCGCCGGGCATCTCCGGCTCGGTCTCCAGCTCCGCGGGGATCACGGCCTTGCGTCCCAATGCACGCCAGATCTCCACCAGACTCAGCCGTTCCCCTGTCACGTATTTCTGGAAATCGGCCTCCTCCGATATGAGCCGGTCCACATCCTCCACGGTCAGGCCAAGCTGCTGATAGAACGGTCTCGGATCCAGGATCCGCCGTTTCCTGTCCTCCAGCCGGTAGCAATAGAGCGCACGGAAAGCGATCTCCCTGGAGGGGATCCGTTTGCCCCAGGTCCACTCATAATCAATGACCGTCCAGATCGGCCCGCTCACCATGATATTGGAGAAGATCAGATCGTAATCCGATACCGCCTCCTCTTCTCCGAACCGGATCCTGCGCAGATACTCGTCAAACAGCTTGTGGAAGCTCTCCATATCGTCCTTGAAGAGACAGTAATCCAGCAGCTCGGACAGCGGGATCCCGGAGACATACGAGAAACGCGCGATGTTCCCCGTCTGATCGAGACGGCAGTCGTTGATCTCCAGATCGCTCCCGCGGAAACGTGCGGACAGCGCCGTATATGCCGAGTACATGGACTGTATGTGACCCACCGCGGCCGGTGTCAGCGGATGCTTCTCGATCAGCCGGCGTCCGGCGGCATCCACCGTGATGTCGGTCCGGATACGGAACGGCTCCGCCCGGTCCCCGGAATACTTGGCGAATATGGTGGGGAATCCCGGACCGATCACCAGTTCAAACGAATTGGCGAAAGCGGGATACATGCCGTCCTGGATCAGATTCTCATAGGCCTGCTTCTCATTGAACAGGATCAGCCGGTCTCTGTCAAAATTGTAGACGTTGTCCAGCAGATCGCTGGCATGCGGCAGATACTGGTCGGAATAGAGCAGGTTCATGAACTTGTAATCCGGATACGGATAGTAGAAATGATAGTTCCGGATCCCCATCGTCTTCAGGATCCGGATCAGCCCGTTCCTGGAAAATGTGGTGGCATCGGAATCCGGCCGGTACCCCTGGATCCCGGAGAAATACGTGCCCAGATGATCCTCCGCGCAGCCCGCGAGATACTTGAGCCCCAGCCGGTTCTCGATCGCGATGACGATCCGGCCGCCCGGCGTGAGGTGCCGGAACAGCATGCGCAGGAAATTCTCATACGGTTTCTCGGTACCGATATACCCCTGAGCGTATTCAAAAACACCGATCAGGAAAATGTAATCGTAGTGGTTCGGCAGATCCGGTTCGATATCGCGGAAATTCCCCACATGGATGGTCACATTGCCGCAGGTGTTATTGCGCACGGCATTGATCTCGCTGCGCTTGCGGGAGAGATCCACGCAGGTCACCTCCGCCGCCTTGGAGGCCAGCATCCCGGTGATGGCGCCGCAGCCGCTTCCCACCTCCAGGACGCGCTCCCTGCCGGTCATGGGGATCCACTCCACGATATTGGCGCGCTCTCTGGAGAGATGGTAGAAGATCGGCCAGCTCCTCTCCTGTTCGATGATCTCGGGATATTCCTCTTCCCTGTGATTGCGCACGATGCTGAGGATCTCGTCCTCCACATCACCGTCGCTGTAGAGATCCATCCCGGAATAGTGCCTGAAATTGAGCGTTACATCTCCGATTTTAAAGATTTGCTGCTGCATAGGCCTCTCTACTCTATCTCGATCCTTGAATTCATGTCATAGTAACCCACCGTGTTCCTGTCGGACACCACGGTCATGGACAGCGCATCATAACGTCTTTCGTATACCGTGAAATCATCCCCCTCGAATCCCGTCACGCCAAAGGAAAGCAGATAATCCCCTCCCTGGAGATCGATCCGCTGGCGGAAGCTGATCTTCTTTTTCTCTCCGGCCTTCACCCCGTCGAGGAACGCCTTTTCGATCATGGTGTTGGTCCCGGTGATCTCGATCCCCAGCGCATTCTTCACGGTAAACGCAAAGATCGGTTTCGCGATATCCCTGAGGATCTCCACCTCCATGGTGATCGTGCACTCACTGCCTTTGATGATGGCATGTGTCTTCCGCCCTCTGTCATCCAGAAGTGCCACGGAAGCGATCCGCGCACTACCGTCGCCGTATTGCAGTTCCTCTCCCGTGTCACCGCCGTCCACCGCACGTCTGGCGGCTTCACGGATCTCCTCGTCATCCAGCAGGCTCTTCTCCCCGGTCCCCTGTACGGGTTCCTGTCCGACCAGCACCTGCTTGTAGAGATCGATCATCTTCTTGGGCGTGCCCTCTCCGAGCTTCCTGCCCTTATGCAGCAGCACCGCGCGGTCGCAGTACTTGCTGATACTGGAGAGGTCATGCGACACAAAGAGGATCGTCTTGCCCTGTTCCTTGAACTCCTCGAATTTGTGATAGCATTTCGCCTGAAAAAACACATCACCGACGGAAAGCGCCTCATCCACGATGAGGATCTCCGGATCGATATTGATGGCCACCGCAAACGCAAGGCGGACGAACATGCCGCTCGAGTAGGTCTTCACCGGCTGGTACACATAATCGCCGATATCCGCAAAGGAGAGGATATCATCCAGTCTGGCCCGGATCTCCTCCTCCGAGAAACCGATCATCATCCCGTTTAAGTAAATATTGTCGATTCCGTTGTATTCCATGTTAAAGCCGGCGCCCAGCTCCAGCAGGGCGGAGATCCTGCCGTCCACCGTCACCTCTCCTTCGGTGGGGGTGAGCACACCGGTGATGATCTTCAGGATCGTGGACTTGCCGGAACCGTTGGTCCCGATGATCCCGACGGTCTCCCCCCGCCGGATCCGGAGATCCACATGATCCAGTGCCAGATGCTCATGATAAAGCCGGCGCCTCGTCAGATGCAGGGCATCCCGCAGTCTGTCGGTGGGCTTGGCATACAGCTTATACTTTTTCGTGACACCAGAGACGACGATCGCCTCCGCGGCCCGCTCTTCCATCCGTTACTCCTGCGCCTCTACAATACGTCCGCGAAATGGATCTTGCTCCTCTTAAACACCAGCGATCCGAACAAAAACAGCGACACGGATACGATCCAGAAATACGTCGAGGAATAAAAATGCTGCCAGAACCATTCCTGCCCGTAGACCGACATCCGGTATCCCTCGACGATATAGGTCATGGGATTGAGCTTGGCGATCCATTTGTACTGATCCCCGATCCCGTTGATGTCCCAGAGGATCGGCGTCGCCCAGGTCCCCAGCTGCAGCGCGATGGCCACGATCTGCGTCAGATCCCGGAAAAAGACCACCACGGCGCAGGTCGTATAGCAGATCGCCAGCACCAGGAAAAACTCGCAAAAGCCGTAGTACAGAATCTGCAGCGTATAGAGGGACGGATGATACCCGTACATCGCCGCCACCGCCAGACACACCGCGATAAAAAACACATGGATAAATGTCGCGGCGATGATCTTGATGAGCGGCAGGATGCTGATCTTGAAGAGCACCTTCTTGACCAGGTAGTTATACTCCAGAAGTGCCGTGGTCCCGTTCATGAGGGCTTCCTGGAAATAGAACCAGGGCACGAGCCCCGCTGTCAGGAAGAGCACATAAGGGACCTCGATATCCGCCGCCGCGATCTCCTGTCTGGCATGCATGATCCGGTCAAACACGAACCAGTACATGGCGACCGTCACCACCGGCTGCAGCAGCGCCCATACGACTCCCATATAGGAGCCCGCGTAACGCTTTTTGAAATCATTGACCGACAGCCGCACGATCAGCCGTCTGGAATGGAACAGCTCCACCGGCAGGATCATCCACCGGTCATAAAAAGCGGTAAATACAAACACCGCCAGTGCCAGCAGCACACAGGTGCAGATCTTCTTCAGCCGCTCTGTCTCGGGATCCGCCAGCGGATTATTGTGAAGAACGACGGCAAGGGCCAGTCCCAGAGCCACCAGCACAAAGACCGCTATGATGGGGCGTTTATACCGGATCCCCGGCACCACCTGCTCGGCACTCATCTCTTACGCCCTGCCGCCTCCGATGCTGTCGATATCTCCCCATTTCGTATCCCGGTCGGAGAGTTTAAGTTCCATATCCGCGGGGATCGGCCATTCGATGCCGATCTTGGAATCGTTGTAGCGGATCCCGCCTTCATCATCGGGATGATAGAACTCCGTGCATTTATAGGCAAATTCCGCCGTCTCCGACAGAACGAGAAAACCGTGAGCGAAATCCCTGGGGATGAAGAACTGCTTCTTGTTTTCCGCCGAGAGCAGGACTCCGAAATACTTCCCGTAGGTCGGGGATCCCCTGCGGATATCCACCGCGACATCGTATACTTCGCCGGAGAGCACCCGCACCAGCTTGGCCTGCGCATACTCCTTCTGGAAATGCAGCCCCCGGAGGACACCTCTCGAGGAATAGGACTGGTTATCCTGAACAAAATGCTCGGTGATCCCCGCTTCGGCAAATTCCGCTTCGTGATAGGTCTCCATGAAATATCCCCGGGCATCGCCGAAAACCTTGGGGGTGACGACCATCAATCCCTTGATACCGCCGCAGTCCTGTTCTACCGTGATCTTCACTTCCGTCCTCCTGTCTGTCCGTTGATCGCTCCCGGGATCAGTTATCCGCTGTCCCCATATCCGGATTGGTGGTACCCATTTCCGGCATCTGCTCCACCGTCACCGCCGTCGAAGCGCTGCTTCCGTTCGCGGGATCATCCGGATCCCATCCCGGCGCTCCCGTGGCCGTACTGCTGCCCGACGTCGCTTCCCGACCGCCCGTGGCACCCGCTCCGGCGTCCGTCCTCTGCCTGCCCTCTTTGATCTGTACCACGATGGGCGTGGCCGGCACCTCGTAACCCCTGACCTGCAAAAGACGCAGCCGGTAGCTGCCGTTCTCCAGATCCGTCAGATCGATCTGCCCGTCACGGTCCGTATCTGTCCAGGTCCTGTCCCTGCTTCCGCGGATCTGCTCTGCGGACACCTGAAAAGCCACACCGGACTCCAGCCCGCCCCGGGAATTCATAACGGAGATGTGGATCCTGTCTCCGCTGACGGTGGCCTGCATATTGAGGACTTCCTCGTCCCCGTCGCTGATACCGGCTCCGACATCGTGCATCGGGTCGAAGAAGTTCTCGTCATACATGAAGCCCTTGGGCTGGCTGCCGATCTGATCGCCGTAAGCGTAAAAACTCTCTCCGATGGTATGCAGATACGACTCATCCGGTTCCGCGGCCATCCCGGCTTCCTGCGATGAAGCGGTGTCCGGTTCCGTCTGTCCGCCTCTTCTGCGGCCCTGATTGGTGGCATAGACCACCAGCAGGATCAGCGCAAAAGCCGTGACGGATAACAGGATCGCCAGTCTTACGGACTTAGAGTCCACCGGCTACCTCCGTCAGATACTTGCCGTAATCCGTCTTCATGAGCGGCTCCGCCAGGGCCAGAAGCTGTTCTCTGGTGATAAAGCCCCTCTTATAGGCGATCTCCTCGATGCAGGAAATGTACAGTCCCTGTCTCTTCTGGAAGGCGGACACGAAATCCGCGGCATCCAACAGCGAATCGTGATTCCCCGTATCGAGCCAGGCAAATCCCCGGCCCATGGTCTCGACATAGAGCTTCCCCCGGGAGAGATACACATTATTGACAGTGGTGATCTCCAGTTCCCCGCGGGCACTGGGCTTGATGGATGCCGCGATATCCACGACATCGTTGTCATAGAAATACAGTCCCGGCACCGCATAATTGCTCTTCGGCTTTTCAGGCTTCTCCTCGAGGGAAATAGCCCGGCCGTCCTCGCCGAATTCCACAACGCCGTATTCCCTGGGGTCCCGCACATAATAACCGAAGATCGTCGCACCCTCGGTACGGGAAGAGACCTCCTTCAGAAGCTTTGAAAAACTCTGACCGTAGAAGATATTATCCCCGAGGACCAGCGCGACACGGTCTCCTCCGATAAACTCCCGCCCCACGATGAAGGCATCCGCCAATCCTCTGGGTGCTTCCTGCACGGCATAGGAAAAGGACAGCCCCAGCTGTTCTCCCGTACCGAAGAGATCCTCAAATACCGGCAGGTCTCTGGGCGTGGAGATGATCAGGATCTCCCGGATCCCGGCAAGCATCAGCGTCGAAAGCGGATAGTAGATCATCGGCTTGTCATATACCGGCAGGATCTGCTTGGACACAGCCTTGGTCAGCGGATACAGCCGGGTGCCGCTGCCGCCGGCCAGAATGATTCCCTTCATGCTGTTTTTCCTTTCCTGTACAACATCAGTAACATATTATTTTACCATGTTTCTCCGATGTCTGAAAAGTCCCGCCTACCTCCCGGCGTACATTTTCTCGTAGTATTCCTGATAGGCACCGCTGGTGGCATGCGCAAGCCACTCCTCGTGCTCGAAATACCAGCGGATCGTCTTTTTGATGCCTTCGGCGAACATCGTCTCGGGCTCCCAGCCAAGTTCCGCTTTGATCTTATCCGGTGCGATCGCATAGCGCAGATCGTGGCCCTTTCTGTCCTCCACAAAGGTGATGAGATCCTCGTTGATATGGGCACGCCTCGGATCGTCCGCCGGGAGCAGTTCCTGCAGTGTGGCGATGATGATCTTCACGATCTCGATGTTGCGCTTCTCATTGTGTCCGCCGATATTGTAGGTCTCAAAGAGCCTGCCCTTCTCCTGCACCAGATCGATGGCCTTGGCGTGATCCTCCACGTAGAGCCAGTCCCGGACGTTGCGGCCGTCGCCGTACACCGGGAGCTTTTTCCCTTCCAGCGCATTGTGGATCATGAGCGGGATCATCTTCTCGGGGAACTGATACGGTCCGTAATTGTTGGAGCAGTTGGTGATATTGGCCGGGAACCCATAGGTGTCCATATAGGAGCGGACCAGCATATCGGAGCCGGCCTTGCTCGCGGAGTACGGGCTGTGCGGCTGATACGGCGTGGTCTCATAGAAATAGGCACCCTCTTCATCCGGCAGGGAGCCGTAGACCTCATCGGTGGAGACATGGAGGAATTTCTTCCCTTCCGGATAGGAGCCGTCCGGCTGTTCCCATGCCTTTCTGGCCGCATTCAGCATCGTAGCCGTACCGAGCACATTGGTCTCGACAAAGACCTCCGGATGCACGATGGAGCGGTCCACATGGCTCTCCGCCGCGAAATGCACCACGCGGTCGATCTCATTCTCCGCAAAGATCCGCTCGATCGCCTCCCTGTCGCAGATATTGGCCCGGATGAAGGTGTAGTTGTCTCTTCCCTCCACCTCACGGAGATTCTCGAGATTGCCCGCATAGGTCAGTACATCCACATTGATGATCCGGATCTCATCGCCGTACTTACGGAACATGTAATGGATATAATTCGAGCCGATGAAGCCCGCGCCGCCTGTTACCAGATAAGTTCTCATACCGCTCCTTTCCTGTCGTCAGTAACCGAGATACGAAATATTCAGATCCGTGTTGCCGGAGATACCGGCGATCTTACCTTTGGAGGTATACTGCCACATGTCATACCGCGTCCGGGTGTAGGAAGGCTGCGCGGCATACTGTGCCAGCCACAGCTTGTATCCCGTAAGGGACGGCGTGTCGATCATCTCCTCCATCCAGGTCTTGTTGGAATAAAGCCCCGTCCGGTAACCGGAGTTGCTCATGGTCTCACAGAACGCCCGGATCACTGCCGTACGGTCCGCCTTGCTGATATGATCCGCTCGTCCGTTGCCGGAGCTGCTCTTCTCCACATCGAGGAAGACGGGGTAGGACAGCTTGTATCCGCTGCACAGGGAAGCCGCCATGGAGGCCTCCTCAACCGCTTCCACATCATTGACGGCCGCGGAGAAGAAGTAGGCACCCACCTTTAATCCCGCTTTCTGGGCGCCCTGGATATAGGTCCGGAAGGAAGGATCCTCGACCAGTACACCGGTAGCGGTCCCGCGGTATCCGCAGCGGATGATGGCATAGGTGACACCGGAATTCTTCACCGCCGTCCAGTCGATATTGCCGTTCCATTTGGAGACATCGACCCCCAGCACGCCGTCGCTCTTGGACAGGATGCCTTCCGCGCTGAAATGATATTTCACGCCGAGGATCGTCTGCTCGCCGGTCACATATTTGCCGTTTTTATCATAGAAATAGGTGCTGCCGTCGATCGTCTGCCAGCCGTGGTAGATGAATTTCTTGTTGCTCTTCTGGAGGTAGAAGGTCTCCGCCGACTCATAATCGTCCACCGTTGCTTCGCGGTAGCCGTCCCCGTCCTTGACATACACGGTCTCGCCGTTCTTCGTCTTCAGGATCCTGCCGTCCGCGACCGTGATCTCGCATTCGGCGGTCTTTTTCTCCGCACCGCCCTTTTCGGTCACGGTCACCGTCACCTTGGTCTTTCCGGCCTTGACTGCCGTCACGGTACCGGAATCCGACACGGTGGCGATGGCTGTATCTCCGGAGGTATAGGTGACTTCCGGATCTTTATAACCGGAATGGGAAGCCGAAAGCGTACCGGTCTTGCCGACACTGAGAACAAGCTTTGCGGGTGTGACCGTGAGCTTCCGCTCCGTCTGCTCCTCCGGTTCTTTGACCGTGACCTCCAGCGTGGCGCTCTCCTCTCCCGCGGTCACGGTGATCTCGGCGCGGCCGGCACTGACGGCTTTGACCGTCCCGTCCGTTACGGTGGCGACGGATTCATCCGAACTCTTCCAGACATAAGTCGGCGTCTCCTGATATCCGGTCGCCTTGACGGTAAAGGTCTTGCTGTCACCGACGGTCATCTCTGCTGTCTTCTCGGACAGGGAGATCGTGGGCTTCTCCGCCTCCACCGTGATCTCACAGGTGGCGGTCGCTTTCTCCTCGCCGGATACCGCTGTGGCGGTGATCGTGACGGTCCCCACGGAGACGCCGGTCACCTTGCCGTCGGATGATACCGTGGCGATCGCCGTGTCACTGCTCGCATAGGTGCAGGCCGGTTCCTCCGTAAACCCGGAGGGGATCGGTGTCAGGGAGCAGCTCTCGCCGACCCGGATCGTGGAAGAGGGGACCGACAGGGACAGCGTCTGCAGGACCTCCGCAAAGCGTACGATATCCGACAGTTTCAGCCTTGCTGTCGTGCCGGGCACGACGATCTCGGACTTCTCGACCTTGCTATAGACGGTACCGGCGGAATCATCGGCGACCTCCTCCACGGAGGATTCCACCCATTCCACGGTATCCACATTGACGGACTCTACCGCCGCTGCCTCCTTGGGCTGCGTATCCTCCGCAGCCACGTTGATCTGGGATTCCTTTTTGATCTCATCGGTGACATCCACCTTTTTATAGGCGATGGTATCCTTGACGGAGGCTGTCTTCGGCTTCAGATCCAGCCGGAACCGCTCCGAATAAGCTTCCTCCAGCGCTTTGGGAGTCACGCTCCATACACCGGCAGCGATATCACTCCGGTAGATGATCCCGTCCCCGTCATCATCCTTCCATTCGGAGGTCTTGCCGTCCGGCGCCTTGGCCTCAACAGTGAACGGGAGATTGGGGACGAGCTTGCCGGTGGCGGAATTGACGAATTTGATCTTCAGATCCTTCTTGATGGTCGTGAGGTTCATCTGCACCTCGACGATCTCTTCCTTCACGACAGGCTCCTCCGGCTCTTCCGCGGGTTCTTCCTCTTCCTCCTCCTGCTGCTGCAGGGCAAGCCGGAGGGCAGCGGCATCCCGCATGGCGATCAGACCGCTCTCCCCGATGACCTTGAGATCGGTGAGATCCGCACCGATCCTGCCATAGGCCTCCACCTGGGCTGTCTGTTTCCGCACCCGGAGCACCATCATCCCGAGGGAAACGGCCGTGAACACGAGGATCACACTCATCACGATCGCCGTCCACTCAAAGACCGTGAGTTTGATCTTCCCTTTCTCCTTCTTCCTGCCGGCTGCGGCTGCCGCTTTCTTTTTGGAACCGGACTCGTGTCTGCCTGTCCGCTCTCTGCGGTCGTGCTTTTTCCCGTGTCCGACAGCGGAGGAATGCTCATGATGCGCCTTGTCCGCGTGTTTTTTCCGGGGAGCGTCATCCACCGCACGCTCTCTGCGGGATCTCTCCGCAGGCTTTACGGCAGGTGCTTTCTCATGCTCCCGCTCTCTTTCCCGGCTGCGGACAGGGCGGTCCGGCTCCTCATCCTCGATGGGGTCCGTGTACTCGTCCTCATCATCCTCGTCGTAATACTCCTCCTCGTAGGCATCATATTCCTCCGGCTCTTTTTCTTTCTCACCGGCTTCCAGATCCGTGATGTCCTCGGGGATCTTCTCAAATTCCTGTGTAAACGAGCGGACTTCCTCGTCCGTCAGCAGTTCCTCCTCGTCGGCCTCCTGCTCCGCTTCCTCCGTCAGGCTCTCCTCCGCTCCGGCGCGGTCATAGGTGTCCGCGTCCAGACTCTCCGCCAGATCCTCGATGGGCTCTTCTTCATCCTCATCGTCATCTTCCTCGTCCTCGATCTGATCGGCATCCGGGCGGATGAACTCCCACTCCTCGTCCAGCTCGAGCAGATCTTCTTCATCGAAGCGGATCGTATCAAAGGAGCTTCTTCTTCTTTTTTTACCGGGTTTTCCGGGTTTACCGAATTTGCGCAAAGTATCCTTCCCTCGTGTCTTTCGACATTAAAATAATTCTTGTTATTTTATCATAACCGGGGTGGTTTTTGCAACTGTAAAAAAGGACCGCAGCCGGTCGGCTGCGGTCCGAAAAATGCCTGTGTCCGCGATGTTACGTGAGCGCGAAATTGGTGAGAGCCGTAACGGAATTGGGGTCATTGTCCTCCGGCGCCTGCGTACGCTGCATGGTCTGCAGGACCTGCGCTCTGGTGGCCGCGTCAAGCCGTTCGTTGGCCTCGTCGGAAAAGGCCTGCTCGATCTCCTGTCCCGCCCTCTCTGTCTCTTCGGCTTCCGCAATATTTGATGTCGTATCGATCGAGAAATCCGCCAGCTCCTCTTTCCGGGCCTCTTCTTTCGCTGCCCTGTTCTCCATCTCCTGATCGTAATCGTGCTTGGAGATATTGCCCTGGAGATACATCCGCTCCAGTTCCGCATCGGAATACCCGATGAAGGAACTGACCTGCCCCTGCTCCGCGATCGTCTGCTTCTCGTCGGCGAGGACCGCATTGGGCTCCTCCTGCGGACCGGCGGGTTCCTCATCCTCCGTGGCCTGCTGCAGGGCCGCCTCGCGGCGCTCCTTGCTCTCCTCCTGCACCTGCTCGATCTGCGCCTTGCGGATCTCTTCGCTGCGCTCCAGTTCGAGCTCCAGGAGCTCCTCTCTCGTCTGAGGACCCTTCTCCTCCTGCTCCTTGCGGATACGCGCGTTATCCGGGTCGCTGATCATGCGGCCGATCTGTTCCTCCTCGTCCAGCTCACGGATCGCCTCATCACTGGCCTGCACGGTATCTCCGTCCTTGGAGACCGCGATGACATGATCAAGTTCTTCGGGTTCCCTGCCTGTGGGCTTCGCGACCGGTTCCTGTTCCCGGACCTCCGGCTTGACTTCGCGGACCGGCTTAACGGGAGAAGCCATCTGCTCCTGAACCGGTGAAGGGATCCTGTTTGCCTGTGTGATCAGATCTGCTCTTGCCATAGAGATCACCTCTTTTCTCTGTAGACGGTGTAACAAAAGAGAGTTCTTCTACTTTACATTAGCACAACCGCCGCACGGTTGCAAGAAAAACCGCAGGGTTAAAGGGCGACCCAGCGGCAGATCTCCTTGAGTTCCTCCTCCGCAGGCGCCGTGGGATCCCACAGGATCTTCTGCCCGTCGTCCTCATAGCGCGGGATCACGTGCAGATGATAATGCATCACGGTCTGGCCGGCCGCCGCACCGTTATTCTGGACGATGTTGATCCCGTCGGCGGAAAGAGTCTCTTTTAAATGTGCCGCCAGCTTCTTCGCGAGCTTCATCGCTTCCGCCGCAGTTTCCGGCGGCAGGGCGAAGAGATCGTCATAATGCTCCTTGGGGAGGATCAGAGTATGCCCCTTCGTGGCCGGGCCGTTGTCCAGGATCGCACGGAAATGCGCATCCTCGTAGACCGTATTTGTGGGGAACACGCCGTTTGCCAGTTTGCAGAAAATACAGTCATCCTTGATCATCGGTCTCTTTCCTCCTCAGTGCTCCTTAAATGCAAAGATCTGATCCAGATTCCTTAACAGGGTGAAGTCCCCCTTCATCTTGATGCTGCCCTCCATGAAGGAACGCTGGAAGGTGATCCGGCCGTCCATGATCTCCCGGAGACGGTCCATGGTGAGGGAGAGCGTGGCATCACAGGGTGCGTCCTCATTCTCGGTGCACTCGCATCTGGCTCCGTCCACCGCCAGAAAGACCGGCTTCATCTGGGGCTTATCCGTGACGATGATCCGGTATTTCGCCCGGACCCCCGGCATCGGATGGAAACGGTTCTCAAACTGCGTGAGCAGTTCGCCGCTTTCGTCCGACTTCTGTCCCTGGTCCATCATGCCGCGGTAGAAATCCGTCAGCTCGCTGATATCCTCCTTGGAGGTCCGGACATAGTTGTCATCGGACACATAGTGCGCCAGCTGCTCCGATTCCTGCGGGGTGAGATCCGCTCCCCTGGGGATCGAGATCTTCTGCTTCACCGCCTGGTTGCTGGCGGGGAGACAGGCGATCTTCTGACTGATGGTGCGGTAGATATTCTCCGTTTTCTTCTCGATCAGCTTCTTATACTCGATACTGTTCTCGAGCACCGAGGTGTCGGCGATGTAGCCGCAGATCCCGCTGCAAACGAGACCGCCCAGGATCTCCCAGGCACTCTCGAGATTGGTCTTGCCCTCCCGTTCCCCGTAGGTCGTGGACATCACCACGGGCGCCATGTACAGGCCGGAGATCTTGTCCTTATCCCCGTAAAGCCAGCAGGCATCGAGGAACTGCATCAGATAGCCGCCGATCCCGTACCATTCCACCGTACCGGCGAGGATGATCCCGTCCGCCTGCTTGAGCGTCCCCGGCAGCGAAGTGATATTGTTCTTGTCCTCATAGAGATTGAACTGCTCCACCTGGACATCCAGTTCCGTGAGCACACCGCGGATCACCGACAGTACCGTCAGCGTCGGATCGTCGATCATGCCCCGGCCGCCATAGTAGATATTGATCTTCACATCAAAACCCTCCTCCCGTTATGATAGCACGGGAATGGCACAAAATCCAACCAAAAATCCCCCGGCCGGCCTATGCGATCTCCAGTTTCTGTTTCAACGCCTCCTGCAATACCTGCGAAAAATTCACTCCCGCCTCTTCTGCCATTTGCTCCAGCCAGTACGGCAGCGTGCAGTTCTTTTTGACGGAAAGGTTTCTGACGAGAGCCCGATGCGCTTCCACATCCACATCGATGTAGGTCATCGTAC
Source organism: Lachnospiraceae bacterium (assembly GCA_017535945.1). Taxonomy (GTDB): domain Bacteria; phylum Bacillota; class Clostridia; order Lachnospirales; family Lachnospiraceae; genus Butyrivibrio. The sequence goes on along the minus strand of JAFXTJ010000025.1, from coordinate 18,768 downwards.
CGTCCGAATACCAGTCATCCGCCCGCTTCATCTTTTCCGCAGCCTGTTCGGGAGAGGATGGTTCCGGCAGATTGGTTTCATCTCCTTTGGGCCCCACGATCATCCCGCCGATATAATCACGCGCCATCTTCATGGCATCGCAGAAATCCTTTCCCTGCGTGAAGCCGTCAAAATCCGGCACACAGACCGCGTACATGTCATCACTCTTCTTGATATATACAGGATATGCGACTGTCATGTCATTCCTCCCGCGTTTCCATATTTATTCTTTCATATAATGCGCCTTTTATGCGTATATGTCAAGAGTTCGCGCCGCTCATCCATTCCTGCGAAGTCATCAGAACATCTCAAACACAAGCTGTCCGAGGCCGATCTCGTCGCCCTCGCGGATGGAGACCGTCTCGTTGGGGTTCAGGCGGCGGCCGTTCAGATAGGTGCCGTTGGTGGAGTTTAAGTCCTTCATCAGGGTCGTCATGCCGGAGGGATCCGAAAAGAACCGGGCGTGAAGGCGGCTGATGGAGGGGTTGTCGATAACAAATTCCGCACAGCCTCTGAGCTTCCCGACCGTCAGCGGGAGTTTGTCGAGCGGAATGTTGACGGACACACCGGGGTTGCGGCCGTAGAGCTTGCGCCCGAAAGGCATGGAGGCCGCATCCAGGATCGTGGTCTCCTCATCAAAGGCAGCCGCGGTAGGGTCTGCCGCCGTACGGCGGGCGACCGGTGTACTCCTGCCGTCCGGCGCACCGGTGGGAAAGGCGCCCACCAGCCCGGCCTCTTCCGTCTCACCGCATAACCAGGCACCGGTCTCTTCCTCCGCCGCACCGGTTCCCCGTCTGCTCCGGCGGCCCGCACTGCCGGTCCTCCCCTCATATCCGCGGGAACCGGCATCGTCCTCCTCCCGCTCCCGGCGGCTGCCGGTCTCCTGATCTCCTTTCTTCCCGAAAAACATCATGAGCAGGGACAGCACCGCCAGAAACAGACTCACGCTGGCAACGGCCAGAGAGAGTATGTTTTCCTGTGTGTTCAGCACATAGGCTTTTCTGATGTAGAGATTGACGGCAAATACCACGGCGAACAGGACCGCGAGCAGGATCCCTCCGGGTCCGCCCTTTTTCGCGGGATCATCCTCCTCCGGATCATCGTCGTCATCCGGCAGATCATAAAATGAGGCTCCCGTCCGGAGCATATCAGCTCCCTGAGAACCGGGCCTGTTTCCCGCAGGTCTCTCCGGGAAGGGATCTGTACCCGGATATCCCCCGGGATCCCGCACGCATCCGTCCTCTCTCCCGCGGCAGCCGTTTTCGCCCGCATCCTCCGGAACGATCCCCCGGGCATCGCTGCCACCCGTTTCTCCGGGCGCAGGGACATCGTCCGCCTCCTCCAGATCCTCTCTTGCGGCCTGCAGGATATCCCTGAGCAGCATGTCCCCGCGCCCGGCCAGTTCACAGATCAGATAGGCCGTCTGTGCCGCCCGGGCATCGTCCGGATCCAGCAGCTCCAGCAATTCCTCCGCAAAAGAAGCAAAACCGTATGCCTGTCTCCGGTCCGTCTCCTCCTCCCCTTCGGAAAACGGACAATAGGCGAACAGGAATTCTCCGGTACGGATGTCCACATAGATGTGATCCGTCGAAAAGAGCACATGCTCCATATCGAGCAGATATTCCTCCAGCGTGTCTCCGAGCTGCCGGATCCCCGCAAGAAGCCGCCGCAGATCCTCCGAGCCGAATTTGCCGTCCGCATAACGGTTCTTTAAAGGCTGTCTGGAATCGATCTCATAGTAAAGATACCCGTCCCCGTTGATGCTGCGCATACTGCACCGCAGCAGCCCGGCCGGTGTGTTCTCCGAGAGCATCCGCAGCCGGTAATCCCCCGTCACCCGCAGGCCGCACAGCACCATGTAGTTATGCCGCAGATCCCTGTCAAACCTGATCTCCATCTTTATTCCTCTCCCCCTTTATCCTTCGCCGATTCATAAAGCCCTTTCGCCACATCGCCGATCCGGTCGATCCGACGGATCCGGGCCGCCGGATCGATGATCTCCGCCCGGGCGCCCGCCCCGTGAACCCAGGAACCCACCGGCATGAGATCCGAAGCACTCATCGCCCGGTGGGATGCCTCCGTTTCGGCATGCAGCACCACCTCTTTGTCTCCGGCCTCGATTTCCAGTGAGGGGATCCTGTGACCGAAATACTTGTTCCCGAACTGGGTGCCCGCGATCCCTTCGATATACCCGGTGCGGTCCTCCGCCGCCTCGCCCCGCAGGATGCTTGCGCGGAAGGCAATCAGATAGGTATCCTGGGACAGGATGCACCGCCCGTACAGATAAAAGGTGAAATGAATGAGGAGCACCATCACGAAGAGCACGATCGGAAAGACGAGCGACATCTCGACCGTGAAGTAGGCGCCGGGTTCTCCCTCTTTTCTCTTATCCCAGTACAACACAAACACCTCCCATCGCCGCCGCCAGAAAAGGAATGAACGGCAGCCTGGTCTTCCTGTCCGCACGGCGCAAAACAAGCAGCACCGCCGACAGCAGCGCGCTTGAGAAAAACGCCATGCAGATCCCGGCCGCCATGGCCTCCGCGCCGAAGACCGGCCCGATACACAGTCCCATCAGCCCGTCTCCGTAGCCGATTCCCTCTCCGGAGAGAAAGGACAGGGACAGCAGCAGGATCCCGGGCAGCAACGCGAACGCAAGATACACCGGTGATGTACTCCCCGACAGCAGCCCGGCCGTGACTGCCGCCGCGGACAGAGCACCCGCTGCCGCAAGCATCCACCGCGGGACCGTGCGCCTGCGGATATCATGGATCGCCGCGATGAGAAGCAACAGCACCCCTCCCCATTTCAATATGTTCTGGATCATCCGGATCACCTCTTTCTCATGATAATTCACAGTTCCGGCACGCATCCGCTCACGGCCCCATCGCACATTTCGAGCACGGTGGCCTGCCCCCCGCCTCCGACAGATGGATATAGTAGATCGTGCGCTTGAGGCCCGGACAGTTCACCGTGGAATGGATCCGGTCCCCTCCGTCGGAGATGTAGACGATCCCGCGCCCGTTGCTGTACCCTCCGCAGATCTCACAAGGCGTGTACTTCCTCCCTTCATTATTCAGGGCTTCCCCTGCCTCCTCCGGCGACACGGCCCGGACCGCATGTTTTAAATGCGTACAGTTCAGATTGGTGTGATACACCGTACCGGTCTCCGTGATGTAGACGATGGGATCGTCCCTCGTATCAATTGCCGTCCCCGCGCCGCCGGGCTCAAATCCTGTCCAGGCATGGCCGAAATAACGCGCTTCGATCGGATAATCCCGGAAAGCGATGATCCCCGGAAAAAACGGCTTCACCCGGCAGGATGCCACCAGATCGATCTCGTCCGCCCGCAGCATGATCTTGGAGCGCAGGAGACTGATCCCGTCCGCACCGTCCCTCACGCAGCTGTGCGCCAGATATTCCTCCCCCAGATAATCCCGTATCCTGCCGTGGGCATAGGCGGCCGAGTAGATCGTCGTGCCGACCTCATCCAGCACACTGCCGCTCGCTCCGCCGGCTTCAGTCCCGGTCAGATAGTCCACCACATCATCCGCGTATTTCATGTCAAACGCATGAAACGCGATATGATTCCCGGTCTGGTGCAGCGCCGCCGTCAGGTCATCCTGCATCCGGAGGATGTCAAAGGCCGTCAGGATATTCACGAAGAAGAACAGATACAGCGGCAGAGCCATCGCCGCCTCCACCGTCACGGAACCGCGCGGGGACGTCTTTGGTTCCCGGATCCTGTCGACTGCCCGGAGCGGCTTGATCCTGTGTATGATCCCGCGGAAGAAAGCCGTCCCCGCCCGTTCCCGTTGTTCTCCTTTACTCCGATTCATATCCGTATGTCCTCACCATCTCCATGCGAAAGCCCGAACGGCTCACCACGGTCAGCTGTGCCGTAAAGATATCCAGGCACCAGTCCAGCCGGAAATGGCCGTTCCCGGGTGTCTGCCTCACATCCATCTCGATCAGATCCCCCATCCGGTCCGTCTTATCCTCCACGGACTGAAGCAGCAGGAGCATCCGCAGATAATCCTGATAGGTCAGACCGCTGTCTCCGTTTCCTCCCAGATGATCCCGGAAGAATGCCAGGTTCAAAAATGTAATATGCCAGTTCTCCGCGGTCTTGATGAGCGGCACCCGTCCGCCGGTGTAGAGGATCCGCATATCGCTGATCGCCTCCGCAAAAGACCAGGCGAAGATCATGGACCACTTCAGCGGATCCAACAGTGCCGGGCACAGGAGGATCGCCGAGATGATCGTTGCCAGCGCCTCGCATTCCGCCACCTTGGCCTCATCACTCACCAGATAGGCAAAATCCGCCGCCTCCCGCCAGAAGAGCAGGATCCTGGCGCAATGCTCCAGATTGTCGAAATCGCTGTCTTTGCCCGCGATCAGATACTCCATCTGATACTGCAGCAGGCTGCCTTCCTTGAGGTCTGTAAAACACCCCGTCTTCTCCGTCATATACTGATCGAGCAGGAGCCGGTCCACGAGGCTCAGCGATTCTCCTTCATCCAGGCCCGTCCCCCGGTTCTTCTGCCGGTGGGACGTAAACTGACCCAGATTGACCGTTTTTGTTGATACGGCGGACGGGTCGGGGACTGCCAGATTGACGACGCCGATGCCCTTCTGGGATTCCACCGCATTTGCCGGATTGTCGGGGATCGGCTCATGCTCCTCCCCGTCCTCGCCCTCCTGCTCCGGGATCTCGATCTCATTGAGCCGCTTCCAGTTTTCCGCGGCTTCGGCTTCCACGTCGTGTGTATCGTATCCGTTGGCAGTGATGACCGCGAGATTGGAGGCCGCTTCTGCGACCGCCTCCGTGACCGGTTCTCCCTCCATATAGGCTAAGATCTGGCGTCTTAAGACAGCCCCGTTTCCGTCAGTCGCAAAGGAGTATGCCGGAATGACCGCTTCCGTACACTCCGCTGCAGTCATGGTTCTTGTACCGGTAATCCGTCCCTCGACGGTAGTGTGGAGATTGCCCCGCATGAAATACTTCAGATGCTCCTCCACGTTCGCCATGGACGGTGTGACCGTCTGATAGGAGCAGTCCGTGAGAAGCAGGTCATACTGCTCGAACAGCGCCCTGTTATACTCGGCCAGCACCGAATTCATGGAAATGTCCGTTGCACATTCCGTTTTCATCCTGATCGCACCGATCCGCGCACTCCATAAAAGTGCCAGGATCAGAGAGAGCATGATCGTGATCGTGAGTGACAGAAATACCGTCAGATACCCTTTTTTCATCTTGTTCCTCAACCGCCCGTGACTGCGTTCTTTTCCTCGTTGATCGTCTGGAATACACTTTCCACGATCCCGCTGATCTGCTGTTTGAACACGATGACCAGCCCGATCAGCACAACGATGATCAATATGACCTCCACCGTACCCATACCGTCTTCATCTTTGAAGAACGAGCCGGCACGTGTGAGCATCCGCCTTGCGGCCTGTAGGATCAGATCCATCTCTTCCTCCTCCTTTCTCCTGAATTTGTTATGCACACTCCGCCGGTTCCCGGGTGTCCGGACGGAGGCGTAACCGCTAAATGGACAGGAATGCCGGGATCATGATGACGACCATGACGATGACCATCATCAGCATCATCGGCAGCAGCAGCTTGGTGCCTGCTTCTTCCCCCCGCTTCCTCGCATGATCCATGCGCTCATTGAGCGCCTTGCGCGACTCCTCCCTGAGGAGCGGCAAAAGCGCGCCGTTGCCCTTGCGGAGATTCTGCGTGAGCAGCGTGCAGAGCCTCGTATAAGGCTGGGAACGGCAGCGCAGAGAGAAATGCTCGTAAACCGTCCCTTCCGAAACACCGCTCTCCAGCTCGTTCACCGCACGGGAGAGTTCCTCGCCGAGAAACCGGAGTTCGCCGCGTTCCCTCTTCACGGCATAGTCTGACGCGAGCTTCAGAAAAACATTGCGCACGGTCATTCCCGCACCCAGATACAGCGTGAGCTTGGAGACAAAACCCGGATAGTCCCGGATCAGTTCGTCCGCGCGTTCGGCTGCCTGTTTCTCCAGATCCTTATCCTTCATCACAAAGACCGCCGCGGCCGCCGCAAGCACCATGAGGAACAGCAGGCCCGCATCGTCCCGCACCTTGCCGGCCCAGGTATAAGTCCTGCCGCCGATCTGTGTGGGCAGTGCCATGTAATCCTCGTGAACCGACGCCTGATCCGCCTGCTCCAGGAGCTGCTCCATCCCCTGCTCCCAGAGCTCTTTCTTCGTATACCGGGGCGGCAGGATCCGGATGGGGATCTCCTGCTCCCAGTTCATGTCCAGATAGGCGAACTGCGCCGTCAGGGTCACGACCTCTCCCTCCGGCGGCACATTCTCCGTCTGGATCTGTCCGTCGGAATGGATCAGCGAATAATTGCCGATCTTCCAGGAAATCTCAAAGGGATATCCGTCCAGGTGATCCGGCAGCACGAGATCCGTGCGGACCTCATCCAGAGAGGCGTTGTCCGATCGCATCACACCCGGCAGCACGGTCAGCGCGCGCTGAAAGAGCTGATCCGCCTGTGCTCTGGTATACTGCCTCGCGCTCACGCTGACCGGCATCTCCTCCGACAGGACGGTCCCGTCCTGTGCCGTGAGCACCAGACTCTCTTCTCTTGCGGCATCCCCGTATCCGTGCCGGCGGATCCTGCCGTCCTCCACCACATGGTCCTGTCTGGAGGACCAGGACACCAGCGCCGCCAGCAGACTGCCGGCCAGGATCAGCAGTAGCAGCAGACCGATCTTTTCCGCGTAATACAGACGCTTGGAAGTCTCGGGATCACGGCGCGGCTTTAAGAGCGCCAGATTGGCAGACACGAGCATCCCGGCATCCTTTCTGTTGAAGAATGCGGTCTTCTTTCCCAGATACCACCCGGCTCTGGTGAACCGCCCCGGCTCCTTTCCCTCCTCCCCCGGAGGCAGCTTCTCTCCGCCGGAGGCCACCAGGAGCAGCAGAACAAGAGCTCCGGGGATCAGATACAGTAACGGGATCAACGACATGTTCTACACCTCCACCCTGATGATCTTTTCCGACAGAAGATACGCGAACAGATACAGTGCCAGGGCTCCGGTCATGATCAGGATCCCGGTCATATTGTGGTAGAGCGGATCAAAAAAACCCGGTGAGGTGATCCCGATATAGAGAATGATGAAAAACGGCACCACCTCCATGATCTTTGCCTCCATCTTTTTGGACGCGAGCAGGACATCGATCTCATTCTCAACGGAAAGCCGCTCGCCGATGACCTCCGCCGTATCCCCGATCATCTGCGTCATGTTGCCTCCGCTTCGCTTGGCCACGGCAAATACCTGCGCGAATTCCGCCACATCCGGATTTCCGGATCGCTCTCCAAGATCCGTGAGCAGCCGCTCCAGCGTCACATTGTTGCGGAGCCCCTTCATGACCAGGGAGAGTTCCTTCACAATGAGACTGTTCTTCCCGTAGAGCAGCACCATATCGTTCACCGCCTCTCCGAACGCATTCTCCACGGAGTATCCCGCTTTCTGATTCGTGGAGACCGACAGGATCGCATCGCGGAACTGGATCCCGATCTCCCGGGAGCGCTTCATCGCGAGATCTCTTTTCTCTTTGATGGTGAACGGGATGAGCAACGGCAGGAGCGCCGCAAAAGCGATCGCAGACCGGTAGAAGAAATACGCGAACAAAGCGATGATCCCGATCCCCTTTACCAGGATCTTCCAGTCCCCCGGCTCAGGCCGGAAGCCTCTCACCTGCTGCCTGTAGTTTTCCGACATTGTACAGTTCCTCCTCTCTCACAAATTCCCCCAGCACATGTCCGTCCGGAGCCGTTCCTGTCTCGCGGAAACGAAACAGCGTGCGCAGACGGATCCTCCCGCTTGCCGGATCGATGTCTCCCGTCACCTCCGATACGGACAGGAGCTTGCGGGTGCGGTCCCTGAGCCTCCCCAGATGCACGATGATATCGATCCCCGAGGCCAGCTGACCGCGGATCGCCGGCAGCGGCAGCTCCATCCCCATCAGGATCATCGTCTCCAGTCTCGAGAGCATATCCGCCGCACTGTTGGCATGTCCCGTGGACATGGAGCCGTCATGCCCCGTATTCATCGCCTGCACCATGTCGATCGCCTCGGACCCGCGCACCTCTCCGACGATGATCCGATCGGGGCGCATACGCAGCGACGCCTTGATCAGATCCCGGATGGAGATCTCTTTACAGCCCTCAACATTGGCATTGCGCGCCTCCATCCGCACGATATTGGGCACATGCCGGATCTGCAGCTCCGCATTGTCCTCGATCGTGATCACCCGCTCGTCCGCCGGGATGCTGTCCGACAGGGCGTTCAAAAAGGTGGTCTTCCCGGACCCGGTCCCGCCGGAAATGAAGATGTTGTATCCCGCCCGCACGAGTGTGCCCAGGTATTTCACCAGATAGCCCGTGACGGATCCCAGTTCCACCAGCTTCTCCATCGTGATCGGGTGCTCGGGGAAACGGCGGATCGTGATGATGGGACCGTTCAGCGCGATGGGGTCCAGGACGATGTTCACGCGGGAGCCGTTCTCCAGTCTCGCGTCCACGATGGGCGATGCCTCATTGACCACACGGTTGCACTTGGCCACGATCTGCTGGATCACATCCTCGAGCTTCTCCCGGTCGGAAAAATTCGTCTCGTAACGGAAAAGCCGGCCCTCCCGCTCGATAAAGATATGATCCGGCCCGTTCACCATGATCTCCGTAACCCCCGGATCATCCACCAGACACTGGAGTACATCCAGCTGCCGGACCGATGAAAAGAGCTCCGCCCGAAGCTTCTTCCTCTCCCCGATAGGGACCGCCTGTTCTCTGGCCGTGGAGAGGATCAGCCGGTCGATCTGCTCATACATCTCCTCATCGGAGATCTCCCGTGAATAATCCATCTGCTGCAGCAGAGCCTCCCGGAGTTCCGTCCGCAGCTGCTCATGTGACGTCATGCCGGTCCCTCCCATTCCGCGTATCCGATCTGCTCATCTTTCTCCTCCGCCAAGCAGCCCGTCCTGCATCAGTTCCTGCCTCATGTACCCCGCCAGTTCCCCCGTCCCGTAATGTGCGGGATCCGCCGGGAGCCGCGAAAACACCGGCAGTTCCAGCCGCTTCGTGCAGACGCTCAGATCCTCGAACCCGGTGCGCTTGAGCGTCAGTTCATACTGCCTCTCTTTCGCGGCCGACACGGGATCCCCGCGGCAGATCCTGTAGAGAAGATCCATTTCGCGCATCAGCTCGAACAATCCCCGGACACACACCGACAGATCCGCCAGGATGACCTCATACCCCGCGTCCGCGGCAAGCCGGAGAAAGAACTCCCTCCACCGCTCCCCCTCCGTCTCCGTGATCGCCGTATAGACGCCGGGCGGAGGGATCACATCCAGCGGACCGACGGAGATCTTCGCCCGGGCCGCATGAAAAGCAAGCTTCTCCGGCTCCAGTTCGTGATAATACAGGAGTTCCGAGAGATCCCCTCCCCCGTTCTCTCCCGTGACCGGATGACCGCAGAACGGCTCCAGGCTCAGGAACAGCACCCTGCTCTGCTGTGCCAGCAGCTGTCCGCAGGTAAGGGCGGCCGTCGTCTGCAGACATCTCCCCAGAGGAGAAAAGAAGCCGATGAGCTTCGCCCGCTCTTTCTCCGGATCCCGCAGGACTTCAAACAGATCCGGCATCTCCGACACCAGTTCGTTGATGACACGGATCACCGTGTTAACCCCGCCGTATTTGTTCACCCGGCGCACGGTCTCCGCTTCGAGCGGCACCTGCATCCCCTCCGACAGGACGACCACCCGCGGAAACCCGCTTAAGTCGGTCCGGCAGATCTCCCGCTCCGCGATGAGGACGGCGGCGGTCTGCTGTCTGTTCTCATAGGAGGCAAGCGCCTCCGGCTGCGTATAATCATGGACCCGCACCGGCAGGGACAGCCTCGCCCGGAGCGCCCCGTCCAGTCTGCGGCAGTAGTCGGCGTCGCCATCGATGATCACGATATCGGCTTCCTTCATATCCTTCCTCCGAAAATAAACGCCACGCTCATGAGGATCGGGATCGCAAACCGGATCCGGTATTTCCTCCCCTTCCCCGCGAGCAGCATGCCCGCGGACATCACCCCGCCGATCACAAAGGAGAGCAGGACGCAGATCCCGACCTCCCGGAGATCCAGAAAAGGTGCCGCCGCCGCAAACAGCTTCACGTCCCCCGCGCCGATCCCGCCGGCCAGATACACGGGGAACAGCATCGCAAAAGAGAGTCCCATGGAGAGAAGCGCACTCCACGCGCCGGCCGCTCCCCCGTCCCGCACCGCCAAAAGAAATCCCGCCGCCAGATGAGGCAGAACCCAGAGATTATAGATCTTATGCTTCCGGAAATCGGATGCCGCGGCACCCAGCAGAAGCGAACTCAGAATGATGATGGTCATGTCCTCTTTTTCCTTGGGATCAACAGACAGGAAATGAAAGAGACCCGCCGGAGGAAAACCTCCGGGTGAGATCGGATCCGTCTCCGATCGGTATGATCATAATGTGGGAAGAATCGCGCCGGAACCGGCGCCGGTGGGATGATGCTACCAAAGGCGGAAACGGATTGCAAGTACCTTTGCGCATTTTCGGCAGATTGCACAAAAACGGAGTCTCAAAAACAGCAAAAGCCCCCGGTCAAAAAACCGGGGGCTGGCAAGTTGCACAAAAATATGCGATTTTCAGGGGGTCATTTTTGACAGGTTCGGTTTAAGCCTTAAATCCGCGGTTCGCGTCCGGATTTGCAAGCGCCTCATTGAGCCCGCCCTGTCCGTAGGTCATGCCCGCCACGACCGACTGCGTGTTCTCCATCTCGGGCGCGGAATCATCCATCTGTTCCAGCTTGAGATAGGTCTCGTGCAGTCCGTCGATGACGATCGAGGCGTTGTCGAAATGCTGCGGATCGTGATCCGTCACCGCCTTGATCAGCTCCTGCTTCGCAAACAGATACAGCTGCAGCAGATTGTTGGAGATCTCGACCTTCATGTCCAGCCCGTGGATCAGCTGATCCACACAGCCCTGCGCGTGTTTGATCTGCAGATCCGTCTCTTCCTTATTGCCGGCCGCGATCGCGGCGCGCGCGTCCTTCATGTAATCCGCGGTCATCTCATAGAGGATCGTCACCAGCTGCGTCTTGTTGGCCTGCGTGATCCGTCTGGTATATGCCTGTTTCTGCTCTTCTGTCATGTTACGGTTCCTTTCCGGGGCGGGAGATCCCGCACTACAACTACGGCTTCATTCTACTCTGTCACTGCAGCAGCTGCAACAGATCCGCCGGCCGCTGATTGGCCTGCGCCAGCATGGAGATCCCGGCCTGTGTCAGGACCTGCATGGTGGAATACTGCGTCATCTCCTCCGCCATATCCACGTCCACGATACGGGAATACGCGGCCGTCAGGTTTTCTTCATTCACATCCAGATTGGAGACGGTATGCTCCAGACGGTTCTGGTAAGCACCCAGATTGCTGCGCAGCCTCGTCACGAAGTCGATCGCGCTCTCGATCTCATTGATGGCGTCGCGCGCCCAGTCTTCTCTCGACACATCCGTGAACCGGATCCCGAGGTTTGTCAGATTGATCGCGGGGATCTTGATATCGATGGTCTGGCCCTCATTGGCGCCAACCTGCATCGTCATGGAACCGATGTGCGTCAGCTCCACATCGATCTGCGTCCCGTTGATGTCCTCATCGAGCTGCAGCGTGATGGACTTGCCGGCATCGTTGCGCAGCGTCACCTGATCCCCCTTCACGACCGCGGAGATCGTATCGGTCGCGGCATCCATGATGACACGCGAGGGATCGTTCACATCCACGATCTTAAGCGCGCTCACATCGAGCGTCTCCGGATCCAGCGCCTTGGCGTTGTCATCAAACGCGTTGTTCTTTAACTTGATCTGCAGATCGGGATCGGTCTCGTCGATGAGCTTCACCTTAAGACCCGTGATCTGGAAATTGCCCGTATCCATCTCCTGGGAGAAAGTCGCCACCTTGATCGTCGAATGCGTCGTGCCGCCGACGGTGGCATAGCCGCGATAGTCAAAGGTGCCGTCCAGGAGATTCTGTCCGTTGAACTCGGTGGTGTCGGAGATACGCTGGATCTCCTGCTTCAGATTGGAAATCTCATCCTGTATGTACTGACGGTCGATATCCTGCAGCGTGCCCGTGGCCGCCTTGTCCGCGAGCTCGTTCATGCGCTGGAGGATGCTGTGGATCTCGCCGAGCACGCCGTCGGCGGTCTTGATGATGTTGATCCCGTCGCTCGAGCTGTCGTTGGCCTTCTGCATCGCCTTGATCTGCGCGTTCATCCTGCGGGACATGGCCAGTCCGGACGGATTGTCCTTGGCGCCCACGATCTTGAGACCGCTGGAAAGCCTCCCCAGGGAATCATTGACCTTCTTGTCGTTGTTCGCCAGCGCGTTCTGCGCCACCATCGCGGATACATTGTAGTTTACTCTCATCGACGTACCTCCTTCCGGTATCCTCACTTAATATATATCGGACAGATCCTGTTTTTCTATACCGTCTTCGCCACGGCCCGCACAAAGGCGCCTGCCAGAAACAGCATTTCATCGTCCCCCACGCTCTCCCCGGGATCCGCGGACAGCTGCGTCCCCTCCCCGGCGCGGTAGACGAACTTGATATCCGACGCGTCCCGGACGGGTGTATCCGCCCTGAGCCCCTCGAGGAAATGTGCCCGCAGTGCCGTGAGATACTCCTCCACATCCGGTCTCTCCGGCTCCGCGGTATTGAGCACACCGCGAAGCCCTTCCTCCCCCATGGCCAGGGACAGGGTGAGCATCCCGTGATCCGATGTGGGCACCGACGCGCGCATCAGGCTCCCGGTCCCTTCCTCCGACACAAGTGTCACATGCAGATCCACCCGCCGTCCGTCGATCTCGACGGGGATATCGTAGCTGTTCCTCTCCGCCAGCGCCGTTGCCACGGTGAGCTGCTTTTTCGCGAGGATCATGGTCTGCAGGTCGATGACGGATTCCGTCTCCTCCATCATCTCATCCAGCGCTTCCTTCATCTCCTGCGTCTTATCCCGGTAGAGTTCTTCCATCTGTGCCCCGTCGCTCACCGCCGCGGTCAGTTCGTCCATGGCCCGCTCCAGCGTGTCTCCGGAGGAAGCGCGGGATGCCAGATCGGAGAGCGCGTTCCAGACACTGCCGGGACGGCGCCGTCCCTGCTGCAGGGCGCGCATCGCGCCGATCGAATCCGGAGTCAGGCGGACACCGAATGCCTCCAGTTCTTCCGCCGCGCGCTCCGCCGCGGGACCGGACAGTTCTTCACGCACCGACCGGGCCTGCTCCTGTGCCACGGCCCTGTCAATCTGCACATTGCCTTCGCTCTGCTCCAGTGCGGCAGCCAGCTCCGGCAGTGTCGTCGCATCGGTCGGCGCCGCTTCCGCAAGGGCCGACGCATCCATATGCTCATACACGCTGTCCGCCTGCGCACTGTAATAGACAAAGGCCGACTCGATCTGCGCCGAAATGGAGGGCGTCTTATAGCCGCCGTTCACCCCGGCAAACCCGTCATCCACTCTGGCGTCGATCCCGCGGGCGGCGGTTTTGAGCGAGCGGTTCGCCGTGAGGAGATTGCCGATCGTCATCTCCGCGCCTTCATTCAACAGTGTGCCGATCGCCGCATGATCCGTCTTCTTCAGCTGCCGGAAGAGGCGGTAGATCCCGATGTAGCTTTCCCGCTCGGCACCGGTGATCTCCTGATGCCGCTCGAGCTGCATGAGGAAGCGCGCGTACTTCTCCGCCGGCGTGTCATCCTGCTCCCCGCGTTCCCCGAGCGCATCGGAGAGTTCGTTCAGCGTCATGTTCAGCGGGTTCAGGCCGTCCCGGATCAGGGATAACACAGCACCCGGCTTTAAACGGTCCGTCACGTCCCTGAGCTTCGCATCGGCTGCGCGGACCTCTTCCACGGCCTGCGTTGAGATCTCCATCCGGTTGTACCCGAGGATCCGGACCGCGCGCGCATTGTCGGCGTTCTCCTCCATCCCGAGATCGCGGAGGATCTCATCCACATTGCGGAACGCCTTGGAGATGCTGTCACCCAGATCGGCACGGACCTGCGTCCCCACTGCCTCATAGGTGCTCTCCGCTCGGGCGAACCGCTGTGCGGCGCTTTCTCCCAGCGTCGCGATCTCCTGCAGGGTGCCGGCTGCGACCGTCTCCGTCTGCTCTCCGATGAGAGCCGCCGGTGCCGTGCGGATCGTCTGTACCCCCGCCAGAGAGGCCTCAAAGAGCGTATACTTCTCCTCCGCTGTCCGCATCCCCTGCGGCGCGCCGGCGGTATCCTCCGGGAAGAGTTCCCCGGCGATCTCCGCGCGGGCGTTCTTTAACTCATCGATCAGCTCCTCCATCGGCAGGGTATCGATCCGGACGCCCTTGTCCAGAAGGCGACGGTTCACCTCCGCGGACATGTAGAGTCTCGCCTCCTCGAGATCCTGTCTCTTCAGGAGTTCGACCGCCTTGCGGTTCAGGCTCACGGGATCCGCCAGATTCCCGTCCAGCGCCGGATGTCCGTCCGCGAGCGCGGCAGCTGCGGCATCGGCCGCGACTGTGGCCGTCACCGGGAAGTCCACGCTCTCCAGCTCCATCACGCGCCGCAGCGTCTCCCCGGTCAGCGGGATATCATTGGAAATGAGCCACCGGGCCTCCTCTCCCGCTTCCTCCGGCGTAAAACCCGCCTCGCGCACCACGGCGTCGATCTGTCCGGCGAGCCTGTCCATATCGGCCCCGTCCGCCTTGCGGGCGTAATAGCCGCCCTCCTGCCGGTAGAAGCCGCCGGCGGAGGCATTGTCTCCGTTGGTTGCACTCTCCGCCAGATAGATGTTGCGGATCGTGGGATCCATCTGGTTCTCAACGAGGAATTTCACGGCCGGACCCGCGGGCTCCTGCAGACTCTCTGCCTGCCGCACCGCGTCGGCCGCTTCTTTGAAGAGTTCTTCATCGGCGGGGAGATCGTTTTCGGCAAAGCTCTTTTCCAGAGCGGCGGCCGTGGCTTCCGAACCGGTGACCGCCACAAGGGTCTCCCGGTCGATCTCGTCCGTGAAGCCCGCGACCTCGGTACCGCCGCGGATCATCGCGGTCTTGATCCGATCGAGGATCGTGACGCTCTCCGAGACCCCGGTATCGCCGGGCTGATAGCCGTCCTCCATGGCTTTGGCGTAATCTTCCCCCGAAAGTGTATTGGATAAGAGGATCATGGCATTGCGCTCCGCCATGTCGATCTGATCGTCGTTCCCGGGGATCTCCGCCGCTCCGCGCCTGCGCTCCGCATAGGCGTTGCTGCCGAAGCGGCTGGTGGTCAGATCCACCGCGATCACATCCTGCACACGGCCGCTGCCCGCGCCTGCGCCCTTTGCGAGCGCAAAAGAAGACAGGGGAGACGGTGCTGCCGCGTTCCCTGCCTGCAGATCCGGACGGATGCCCTGGTTGAGGTCTTCCATGTTGATCTTCATCAATGTTATCCTTTCGGAAGAATGCTGTGCTGCCTGTCCCTCGGAGAGCCTGACTGCGCATCCCTTCGCATATCCCCCGAAAAGCAAAAAGTGTGACGGCATCCGTGCCTGTCACACTTTATTTCGGCTGAACCTGTCGATTCCTTTACTTATTTGGTCTTCTTCTTCGCTGCGGGCTTCTTTACGGCCGGTTTCTTAGCTGCCGGTTTCTTTGCCGGCGCTTTCTTTGCCACAGTCTTCTTTGCGGCAGGTTTCTTCGCGGCAACAGCCTTCTTCGCCGGCGCTTTCTTTTCCAGATCAAAGACAAAGACCTCCGCGGCGTAAGGCGGCAGATCCATGGTCAGCGAATAATCCAGATAATCGCAGTTCTCCTGTACGGCTTTGATCTTTTTGGGGACTCCGGTACCGAAGCCGCCGAACCGGGTCTCGGCGCTGTCCAGCACATGCCGGTATTCGCCGCCCGCCGGGACGCCCGTCTTGTAGCCCTTCCACTCCATCGGAGTGAAATTGAGGACGAACAGCACGCAGTTCTTCCCCGTGCCGTCCTTGCGGTAAAAGCTGTAGACGCTGCGGTCCTTGTCATCTGCGTTGATCCAGGTAAAGCCGTCGAAGCCGTGATCCTTTTTATACATGGCGGGATAGTCGCGGTAGAGCGCGAGCAGTTCGCCCACATACTCCTTCATGCCGCGGTTCAGGTCCCGGTCCAGCAGGAACCAGTCGAGCTCCCGCTGCTCGCTCCACTCTCTCTCCTGACCGAAATCCTGTCCCATGAACAGGAGCTTTTTGCCCGCATGCCCGAACATAAAGGTGTAGCCCACGCGGAGATTGGCATATTTATCCACCTCATAACCGGGCATCTTCTGCACCATGGAGCACTTCAGATGCACCACCTCGTCATGGGAGAGCGGCAGGATATACTGCTCCGCCCCGTTGTAGCTCATGGCAAAGGTGAGCATATGGTGGGCGCCGCCCCGCATCACGGGATCGAGCTTCATATACTCGCAGAAATCATGCATCCAGCCCATGTTCCACTTGTAGGTAAAGCCCAGGCCGTCGCCGCCGATGGGGCCGGAGATATTGGGCCATGCCGTGGACTCCTCCGCGATCATGAGGATCTGCGGATAGGTGCCCCGGACCACACTGTTCAGATGCTTGAAAAAGGCGATGGCATCGAGATTCTCGTTGCCGCCGTTCTTGTTCGGGACCCACTGGCCGGCCTGCTTGCCGTAATCGAGATAGAGCATGGAAGCGACCGCGTCCACGCGCAGCCCGTCGATATGGAACTGACGGATCCAGAAGAGCGCGTTGGCGATGAGGAAGTTGCGGACCTCGTTGCGCTCGAAATTAAAGATCTTGGTCCCCCAGTCGGGATGTTCGCCCTTGCGCGGATCGGGATGCTCATAGATGCAGGATCCGTCGAAACGGGAGAGGCCGTGCTCGTCCGGACAGAAATGCGCCGGCACCCAGTCCAGGATCACACCGATACCGTTCTTATGAAGCTTGTTCACCAGATACATGAAATCCTTGGGGGTCCCGTAGCGGGCCGTGGGGGCATAATAGCCCGTGACCTGATAGCCCCAGGAACCGTCGAACGGATGCTCGGCGATACCCATGAGTTCGATGTGCGTGTAGCGCATCTCCTTCAGATAATCGACGATGCGGTCGGCGAAATCCCGGTAGTTGTAGAAACCGTCCTCCGTCCCGTCCGGATGCTTCATCCAGGAACCGATCTGGCACTCGTAGATGGCGAGCGGCTCCTCGTAGATGTCCTTGCCCTTGAAATGATCGAACCACTTGCCGTCGGACCATTTGAAATCCGAGAGATCGACGGTCCGGGAAGCCGTGCCGGGACGCAGCTCCGCCCAGTTGGCATAAGGATCCGCCTTGTAGAGACGCTCGCCGGCGGGAGTCGTGATCAGATACTTGTAGAGTTCTCCCTCGCCCAGACCGGGGACAAAGAGTGTAAAGATCCCCATTTCCCCCTGACGGTGCATGGGGTGCATGGTATCGTTCCAGTTGTTGAAATCTCCCACCACATGGACGCTGGCCGCATTGGGCGCCCAGACCGCAAAGAAGATCCCCTTCTTTCCGTTTTCCACGGAGGGGTGGGAACCGAGCTTCTGATAGATGTCGTAGTGGGTACCCTGACCGAAGAGATACTCATCGTCCTGGGAAATGAACACACGCTCTGTCGCCATACCGCAAGTCTCCTTTCATCCCCGCGATACCCGGCAGATGCGGCAAAGAACCTATCGCAGGAAATCCTTCTCCCGAAGAATGATCATGTCTTCTTCATCATACCTCTTTTGAAGTAAAATATCAAAGAAATGAGAGGGATTTTTTCTGGTCGCGCGGCTGATCGCCTCATCCACCAGATCCCGCACCTCCGCGATCGTCACCTCGTGCTCGGCGGTCTGCATCTCGTCGATCCGCTTGTGCAGCGCCAGCATGGCGAATTCATCCATCGAGTATTCCTTATCCAGGGCATACTGCTTGGCATAAGCCACCAGCTCTCTCGTGGCGAGCGCTTCCACATCCACGCGGACATTGAAGCACTCCGTGATCTCGGGATGCTTCTTCAGATATTTCTCAATGCCCTTGCGGGTATCCTCGAGGACCACGATGATCCCCTTGTTCTCGCTCTCGAGCGCCTTTAACAGCGCCTTGGTGGTCTCATTGTTCATCGAGGACGCACCCTGGATGATCAACGCGCCGCCGGTGAGCTTGTCCACGATCGCGTCGACCCGCTTGCGGTTCATCGCGCGGCCGGAGATCTTGGCGATCTGCCCGGAGAAATTCGCATCCGACAGCTGCACGGAACGGATGAGCCCCTTGGCCAGATTGATGGTGCCGGCACCCTCCTCGCCGGTGATGATCACATTGCCGGTGTAAGGTGCGAGGCTTAAGGAATCGATCGCCTGGATGATCTGCTTGCGGGAGCGCTTCCTGTGGATATAAGGTCCGAACAGTTCCTTTTCCTCCGGCGTCATGACACGCAGGACATGCTCGTCCTCGCCTTCATCCCCCTCTGTGTCCGCATCGGCAGAGGCATTCTCTTTGTCCGCGGCGCCATCCTCCGAAGGCTCCTCTGCGGGCTGGATCGCCTCCCGTACCGCCTCTTCATCCGGCAGGGGGCCGGCGCTCTCGGCGTTCTTTAACTCTTCGTCATCCGCTTTGCCGGTCGGTGCCTCCACCGGCGTATCGGGATCGATGCGGCCCTCCAGGATCGC
>JAFXTJ010000024.1 GCA_017535945.1 Lachnospiraceae bacterium | reverse complement strand
TGATAGGTTAACAGGTATTCCGCTACTGCAGTAAGTATGGTGGAATGACCGGACAGATCTGTCCATGAGCCCTTCACACGGCTTCGCCGCGTGGATAGACTATAGCACTGCGCTAAAGCGGATACAAGTAGTCGAATCATGAAATTTCTATAAACCGCAACAGTTGTATATGGGGTATTAGTTTTTATGTACATTATCCATTCTCAAGACGCTGCAGTCGTTCCGCGATGATCACACGTTCATCGCCCTGAATCTGCAGCGCATTAAGCGCCTGTTCCAAAGTCAATTTCATTGTTTTCATAAGTGAGCAAACGTCATCTATTCTTGTGATCAGTTGACGCTCATCCGCCACCTTGTCAGCAAGTCTTGAAAACGATTCACTCATCTTTTCACGTCCTTTGCAGTATCATCACTCCATCATCATTGTAAAAAGCCCCAATCCGGCTTTCAATCTACTCGTACTATAAAGAAAAGAGACCCTTCCGGATCTCTTTTCTCTTTCTTAATCTGATTTTCCGGAATTCCTGTTGCTTTATCCGATCGTAAAGGTGTCGATGATCTCCTCCAGCGCATCCGATACGGGGATATCGATCGCATCGTCACCGCCCACATGCGTGATGATGTCGACCAGCAGATAGCCGTCCATGTGATCGAGCGCGACGGCCATCTCGTACATGCCGGGACCCGTTACTCCGGGATTGGCATCCACCCAGTAGGCGTTCTTATCGCCGGCTACCGGGAAAGGTCTTTCCGTGATCTCGGCCTGGTCACCCCATTCCTTTGCGGTATCCTCGATTGCGGTCTTCGCATCCTTGCCGACATCATACGAAACGGAGACCATGCAGGTTCCGGCGCACTCGCCTGTGTAGACAAATGTGGTCAGCGGGCCGCCGCCGTTGACTGCGATGCAGGACGGATCGTACGTCACGCTCCAGCCGTTCGCATCGACGTAGACGAGATCCTCGCCTTTTTTCGCATTTATGTAGTTCTCAGCGCTAAAGCTGTCGGGATCCGCGTCATCCACCGGCAGGAACACCAGCGTTTTGCCGTCACTGAACGCCCCGATCACCGCGCGGTTCTCCAGTGCTTCCACCGTGAACACGTCCGCAGATTCGCCTGCGCCGCCGTAGGTGAACTTCACCTGCCCATCGGCCTGCTCACAGTCGAACGGAAGCCCGGTACCGGTCGTTCCGTTCTCGGTATGACCCCATTTCTCATCCTGGAAGATGTAGAAATCATCCATGGACGGATCCGCATCGTCTTTCGGATAGTACATGTAGACACCTTTCACGAAATACGGAGCGGGCAGATCCACACCGGCGCTTTTGCCTCCCGCTGCGGAAGCATCCACCGGCGTAAAAGCGATCACGATCGCATCCTCGTATTCATCAAAGAAGGCACCTTCCTCTGTGACCATCTCCGAGGATGCCTCCTCGATATGCACCTTATTCATGTAATCGCGACCGCCGTAGAACAGGGTGCTGTCCTTTGCGGCCAGCGGTGTCGCCGTGCCGCCGCCGGCGACATAGCCGTACTCCTTGATCCTGCCGTTCTGATCATAGCCGTACACCGTTGCCTCGGTGGCCGCCATCGTGCCGTCCCCGTTGTCAAAGACGAAATCCTTCTTCGCCACGAGGAGCGCGTCGTGATCCTTATCCATATCGGCAAACGCATACCAGGAATCCGCCGACAGGGACGTAATGACGGTATCGTAGCTCTCCAAAGCCTGCTCGACCGCCGACGGCTTCGTCTCCTCCGGTGTGACAACCGGCACGTTGGCCGCGGCATTGCCGCAGCCGGCGATCATCGACACCGTCATGATCAGACCGAGTAATACTGCTGCTTTCCTCTTCATCTTCCTCTTCCTCCTCTTTGAACACTTATGTCACTGATATTCAAAACAACGACATTATAGCATGTTTTTGGAGTTTTCAATATTTGTTCTATTGGGCATTATCTTAGGACTGTATGATAAAAGACCCGGTTGACAAACATACCCCGTCAGTTCATAATGGGTTTAGCAAGACAGCCGACAAGGGAGGTGCTCTCTCCCCGACCCGGCGAACTCAAGTGACTTTAGTGAAAGCCGCTCGTTTCGTCAAGAAGCCGAGCGGCTTTCGCTATTTCTTCATCTTCAATATCTCCACGATCAACAAACCAAAGGTCAGTACAATCATAAGAATCTCATAATCAGTCATAGCGCAGCCCTCCTTCTCTGCAAGACCAGATCGGAAAGCCTGCCGCCTGTCGGCTGCCTTGTTAAGGCCAATATGAAAATGATTGGGGAATTGTAAGCCCATAAAGCAGGGCTCATGGCTGCGTAAACGATCAAAACGGATTATATCACAGTATAATT
The DNA here is from genome assembly GCA_017535945.1 of Lachnospiraceae bacterium. Taxonomy (GTDB): domain Bacteria; phylum Bacillota; class Clostridia; order Lachnospirales; family Lachnospiraceae; genus Butyrivibrio. Next base: position 20,009 of record JAFXTJ010000024.1, on the reverse strand, counting down.
GAAAAAGCCATACAGATTTATAACCATAACCCATCAGTGGGATCTTGAAATCAGTATGGCTTTGCTATGTCTTCATTTCCCAAACAGTTCATCCAGCTTCTGCTGCAATGTACCCGCCTTGGCATAGGGCAGGGCATCCTCCTGCCGGAAATTGTGCTTTGTGATCCGGACCTCTTCATCAAACCCAAGGATGTAGCTGGTTGCGATCCTGTAGATGATCTCCGTCGGAGCAAGACCGTAGACCTGATGCTCAAATATGTGGCGCAGCCGCTCGGCACTGTCCGGAAACTGCTCCTTCATCTTCTTACTCTGATAGAGACGTTTGACGATCTCCGTGATATACAGACCGGATTTCATATACAGATCGATAAAGGTCTTATCCTTATCATCAAAGCATCCGGGATTCTCCTGCTCCAGAATATCGACCATGTGTTTCACCACATCTTTGGGTGTGAAGATCTGGTTGGTCTTCTGCGGCGGGATATAGTCAAAAATGTCTTCCACACTCTTTTCATCAAAATAGTTGGCGAGTTTCTGCTTCAATGCCATGAACTCCATGACGGAATCATCAAAGACCACCGGATCGAACAGCTGCCCTTTGAATTCCTTTTCCTCTCCGGTCTCCGAATCAATATACTTCCCGCCGTCACGCAGAAACCGGAACTGCTCCAGCGTGATACTTGTCACTTCCACAAACACCTTATCCGGGATGATATGGTCAAAAGTAGCCAGCGTGACCGTCTGATCGCCGTATGCCATGAGGAAAGACGGAATGGTACGGGAGAATCCGCGCAGATGATCCCGGATCCCGTCTTCTATGGTATCCCGTTCCCGCTCTCTTATCCTGGTCTCCACCGTCCGGATCGTATCCTTCGCGGAACTCTCCGTGAAGGCGTCCACCGCTTCGTTGATCTCCTTCCGGAATCTCTGTTCTGCCTCTTGCTTCTTCCTGCTGAATTCGGCCTCGATCTCTTTCGTGGTCTTCCCGCTCTCATGACGTTCTTGCATCGCCTGCGTCCGCTCCTGTTCGATCACCCTCTGCTCGATCTCATAGTTCTTCACGGTCTTGTCCACCATGCGATCGGCTTCCGCGTTCAGCCGGGCTTCCAGCTGCCTTTTGTCGGATGCTTTCATCTGCGTGCCATAGTTTTCCTGTGCGGTCTCCACAACATCCCGGACAACCTTTTCCTTGACCAGATCCTTTAGTTTTTCATTCAGTGCCGTCAGTCTCTTCTGACCGTTCTCCTCTGTTCTTTCGGTTTCCTCAATGATATGCACCATGCCCGCACTGACATCGTAGACTTTTTCTCCGAACAGTTCCGAGGTACGACCGATCACATATCCTTCCTCCAGCGACACCTCCCCGTCTTCATCCAGCGACAGATCCTTCTTCACTTCCTCCGAAAGATTCACCTTGGATTTCGGCTCATTGAACGCTTCAAACTGTTCGATGATATCAATGACCTCTTTTGGCGCGGAGAATACATTACCGATATTCTGAAAGAGGAAGTTGCTCATAAAGCCGCGCCGCACGACCTCCACGGATTTGATCTTGCGCGGGATGGTGAGCACCCGTTCCGCGTCCAGTTCGATCAGTTCTCCGTTTTCGTCCTCTCCGATGACCGGGAAGAAGTTGAGCAATTCCCGGATGTTCTCTTTTCTTGCATTCAGATCACCCCGGCCGGCTGCCGTATTGACCGAGAGATCGTTGGCAAATTCTTCAAAGATGATCAGCGTCCTGGCGGGATCAAAATCAAACACATAAGCATTCTCTTTGCGTCTGCACTCCGTACCCTGCCGGAACATGCACGGATTCTGCGCACGGAACGCTGCCTGCATATAGAGCGCCGGTGATTTTACATTGCATAGCATGAGCACCCCGGTCCATTCCGGGATCGTGACACCGGTCGTCAGCTGTCCCACGGACAGAGTGATGGTACGTTCATGCTCACGGATCGCCGTGACAACCCTGTCATAAGACCTCATATTCTCATCGTCGTCATCCACTCTCCCGTCGCCGGCTGCCAGCACGACCTCGTAATCCTTGAATACCGGATGCTCGCGCAGCTTCCGCGCCATCAGCCTGGCGCTTTCCACCCTGTCAAGCAGCCAGAAGGTGTGCTTCAGTTCATCGCGCAGTTCCCCTGTGGAAAACGGGAAACGTGTCTGAAGTGTCAGTGCATCCAGGAATTTGTCCACGGACGTATCATGCACGAACCTGCCGTTCTCCACGCGGAAGAATTCGTTCAGATCAAACGCATATTCCGTGGTCTCTCCGCGGATCTCGATCCCCTGCGACAGCTCATCGCGAACGATCTCCGACATCTGGTAGGTATAGAGATTCAGTTTGGGTAAAGGTGCATACGGATTCTCAGCGCCGTCTTCACTGTTCCAGTCCCGTTTCCTGCGCTGCTCATCCGCATAGGTGAAGTTGTAGATCGCATCATCGGCGAACTTGTTATTTGCCAGCGCCTTAAACGGTGTCCCGGACAGATGCAGCGTAAACCTCCGGTGGATCCTGTCCAGCGCCACGTCAGAGCGATAGGTGTCCACGCCCTCATGTGCTTCGTCGATGACGAGCAGATCCCAGTTGATCTTGCCGATCTCCTGCAGTTTGTTGTATTCTCCCCCGAAAAAGACCGAGCCTTTCAGATCCTGCAAAGACACAAAATCGATCAGCCCCATGGGCACGGCACCATCGTTTGCCGTTTCCCTCTTCTTCCTGTCTTTCTCATATTCCTCATAGGAGATAACGTTTTTCTCTCCTGCGATCCCGTCAACCGCGCTCACAAAGAAATAACCCGCCTCGCGCCCGATAAAACGTATATAATCCGAATACCAGCTGTTGGCGATGGCCGGTCTGTTGGTAACGATCAGCACGCTGCGTGCCCCGATCCTCTTCATAAAGTCATAGACGGACAATGTCTTCCCGAAACGCGGCTTGGCATTCCAGAGATATTCTCCACCTTCATGCGTCTCGCGATATGCTGCGGTACGAGAGACAGCTTCCTCCTGTTCCGACCGGAGGATATACGGCACCACTGCCTGTGTCTCCGCAAGCATCCCGTGATTCGCACGATACTCATGAAACATATTGCGGGAGTCCTGAGGAGAGATGTAGAACCATTCGTTCCGGTCCGATCTGTCGAAGTATTCATTCCCTTTATCCGCCGGCTGCTCGATCCCGTTCTTCCGCAGATATGCGTGAAAATCATGATCGGTAAAGGTCTCTCCCGATCCGTCATCGAATACAGCATTCCCCTGCCATTCCTTATGAGCCTTTATGCCTGCCGTATGGGTCTGCTGCCGGATGCGTGTATCGACATCCTGCTCCGTATACCCGATCTTGATGTACCCCTCATGATAACTGATCCCCGGTGTCGTATAGGCATAGATCATGGGGACAACGGGTCTGGTAGACTGAATGCTCGGCTTATTCATCAGATCATCTCCTTAGCTAATTTTCGATTCTATAATAGACCACTCGTCATCCGCTATATCCCATAAATCACGAAGTCTATCGTCCGTGTATACCCCAAAGTAATTGCCAAAATGTGGAACAAAGCAGAAATTCTTCCTTGTTATATCTTGCGAGACAACTCCTTGCAGTAACAGATACCGCACGGTCTTTGTAAAGATATAACTTTTAAACGACAACACCTCTTCTTCCGTATCAAATGCTCCCAGAACAATAAATGATTCCGTGCAGCATTCTCCTGCTCGGGCAATCAGCACATTGCTTTCGTAATATATACTGACGCGCTTGGAGAAGTCCGTCTGACCGGCAATCGGTGCTTTTGGCGCCAACAGTTTCCACTTATTCAAATAACCTTTAGAATCATCTACATCTTTTGGATCCGCATATCTTCTTCCGATCCTTTGAATGAACCAGCATGGAACCCCCTTATCCTTTGGCATATAGTTCGTCGGAAGGCCAAATGGCTTTCTTGATGAAACAAACTCGTCCAAATAGTGACCTTCCAGGTTTTTCTCTCTTATGTGCTTGACTATACTAATCGCATCATTATTCCTGATAAAATACTCATATTCATTAAGATTCCTTATCATCGTGTTCTCTTTTGATCTTGTTGCGTTATTCACTTTGCAAGGGCCTTCATGATCCTTGTCACGAACGAAAAAGCAGGCTCCCCCAGACAATCCCCCAAGACTAGGAAACACATCCTTCCAGTTTTCATAATCTACCAAACAACTCATATGACTGTCATTGAGCATCTCCTCACGAAATCCCTTAAGGCCTTTACCTCCAACAAACCAACGAGACGGAATGATCATTGACAAGACATCCGGGTCCAATGACTTAGCTGCTTCTACAAATTCGTTGTAAACCGGTGTTGCACTCATGCCGTTTCCGCCATCATTCTCCTGATACGGCGGATTTCCGATCACATAATTAAATTTCATGGTCCTCTCCTTGTTTTGCCTTTCTTTTATCTACTTTGCCTGTAACGTCATCGCGCCGATCAATTGCGTGCTCAGCCGCGTAGTGTCCATGTATTACTCGAACATTGAACGAGCGAGAACAGACTTGCGATATTCTTGCAAGGATTACTTGTGAACAGTTCAGATTTTGAATGAAAAGAATTAGCGAAATACTCAATAAACAGAGTAAGAAGTGTCCTGATATCGAATCACCGCGACAAAGTATAAAGAAGCAATCTACAAGATCATTTGGCAACACCCTCCCCATTCCGTTTATCAGCGGTATCATGATCATGCTCCTTTATGCTTCTGTATGTCACCGGCCTTCTGCTGCGCCAGTCATAGATCATGCAATCCACGTCGCCGGGCTTCGGCTCCTGCTCCACCTGAACGTTGTCGAAGAAACTGTATTGCGTGATCTGCTTTACCGGCATTCCGTACGGCACGGTCCCTGTGATCCCATCCATCTGCCACAGATTCCATGCGACGATATTGGCGATCTTTGTCACGAGGGAAAGATCCGGTGCCTTCCCCCATCGTTCCTGCATGTATTCCGCCAATGTCATGACGAGATTGATCCGCGCGAACAGGAGGCTGTCCCCCTGATACTCAAATCCGTACACACTCTGAAACGCACGAACACTCCACCGGGTCCAGTCCCTCTCATTGTCCGTGTTCTCATTCACGACTCTCAGTTTTCGATCGAGGATCCCAATCCTTCTTCCGACCGGGATCGGTTCACCCGTCGCGGCGTCATATCGGGAGGCAATGTAAGGTGCTTCCCCGCAGGTGATCTCAAGTCTCCTGGAGTCGATATACTGCTGCCAGGTCTTTTTGCTGTCAAACGGAACCGGATCAGACGTTGGCTCCCAATCCTGTTCCCGCTCTGTATTAAAGATCCCTTCCTGGCCGAACCATTCCGTATCACAATGGTTGTTCATCTTGTTGCAGATCCAGGCCGGCGTAAATACTTCCGCTTTCTTTTTGGTGCGATCAGCCTGTTCGCTCAGACTTTTGCACACCCGCGGCTGGAGCAATAACGGATCTGATCCGAACAGGATTTCTTCCGTGATCTGCGTTTTTGCGTGAATACCAACATCACTGTATGCATCTGTCGCAAAACGGATATTCTGTCCCGTTGTCTTGTCCGACAGAAGCATCTTCAGGACATTCCTGACGGGATACTCGTCTATGCTTATCAGTTTGTTCATCTGTATCCCCGTCCCGCGCTTCCTGCATGGCAGCCTGCGCACGCTTCTTCAATCCGGATCATTGATTATGTCATATGACGTATTATAGTCCGCGAACGACATATGCGCAACGGGGGATTTGCTATACTGATGCCATGGGAAAAGACAGAAAAACGTCCGAAGAGATCCGTCAGGCGATTGCCGACAGACTTCGGGCGCTAAGGGAAAAACACGGATACAAGCAGGTGGATGTAGCTGCTGTCATCGGCATCAAACAGGGCACTTACAGCAACTATGAGAGCGGCAAACGGACACCCGGTATCGATGTGATCTATAAAATCGCTCATTATTACGGCATGACTTCCGACGAATTCATCGCGCCGTGTGTCGAACTGGAACCGGAATACTTCTTCAATGAACAGGGAGATCAGGTACTGGCCGATGGCGACGACGCTCTGATCCGTTATATTGAAGCGCCGGTCCCGCCCCTCTCCAGACAGGTCAAGGAAATGCTGTATCACTTCACGCGATTACCGATGGATGTACAGCGCGAAGTGATCGATTATACGATCTATAAAAAAGGACATAAGAATTGATCGCAGCACAAAGCCGCCCGTTTCATCAGGAAATCGGGCGGCTTTTGCTATTTCTCATTATTCAGTTGTTCCGATCCCCTCTTCAGGCCTCCTCCGCCGGCTGATACTCCAGGATGTCGCCGGGCTGGCAGGACAGGGCTTTGCAGATCGCGTCGAGTGTGGAGAAGCGGATGGCGTTCACCTTGCCCGTTTTGATCTTGGAGAGGTTGACGTTGGTGACACCCACCAGGTCCGACAGCTCATTGAGGGACATCTTGCGGTCGGCCATCATGCGGTCCAGTCGTAGTATGATCATCACGGCCTCCTTTCACAGCGTCTCATCCGATTCCGTCTGCAGGACGCATCCGTAGTCAAAGATGTTGTAGATGCACCAGAAGAGGAATCCGGCGATCAGCGCGGGGAAGACCCCGATCATCATAAGCATCACGACCGTCAGGATGATGAAATTGATCCTGAGTTTCTTCATTACGCTCTCCGTGAACGGAGACTCCTCCCGGATCAATGCGTCGAACACCTGCCCGAACAGCACAAAGACAAAAGCGGTGGCCGCGGACATGACTGCCGCGAAGATGCAGATGAGTACCAGCTTGCCGGAGAACGATACGCTGTCCGGAATGAGTGCCGCGGCGCCGCCGAGACTCCCCATGCTGCCGAGAGCATCCTTGAGGCCTCCCTGCGCAAGTGCGGCCGCTTCGGGATCGCTCGCGATGGCCGCTTCAAACTCCTCTTTGGTGAGGGGTTGGCCGTTTTCTCCGACGATCAGCGGGGAAGTGCCGCCCGCTTCCATCCGCCCCAGTCCGACTCCGCAGAGCACCGCTCCGACGATGGCGCTTACCGCTCCGACAATGCATATAATGCGGATGATCCTGCAGATCACCTGTCCGATCCTGCAGCTCTTCCTGATCCGTTCCAGTTTTTCCTGCTTGCTGTTCATCCCGTTACTCCTTTCCTGAGGTTTCTTCCTCCTGCTGTTTCAATAAACAAATATCCCGCGGTGAGATCACTATATCACCGCGGGATATGTTTGTCAATAATATTTTATCGTTTTTCGATAAATATTTTTCGTATATCAATTATTTATTAATGTAACGAGAGGGTCTCTCCGCCATGTGGCGACGATGCGGTGCGTCTGCGATGCCCCCGGCCGCGTTTCAGTCGAGATAGCCCTCTCTGGCCTTCACGCCGAAGCGCTCCTCCAGCTGATGCAGCCCTTCATCCGTGATGGTCTGACGAAGCGGGAGATGCGCGATCTTCATGTAGATACCGGCCGCCTTCTCCGCGGTCTCGATGAGACCGAAGGCTTCGTCCAGATCCTTGCCCGCGCCGTAGATCCCGTGCTGCGCCCAGATCACCAGACGTCTGCTTCGCATCTTCTCTGCCGTCGCCACGCCGATCTCATTGGTCCCGCAGAGCATCCAGGGCAGCACCCCGACCCCCTCCGGGAAGACCACGATGCACTCCGTTTCCATCTGCCAGAGCGTGCGGGTAAAGGCGCGCTCATCCAGATCATGCACATAGGTCATGGCCAGCAGATTGTCCGGATGGCAGTGCATGACGATCCGGTTGTCCGGATCCGCCTGCAGCCTGGCAGCGTGGCTCATCATATGCGCGGGCATCTCCGAGGTAAAACGTCCCCCGTCGGTGAAGCCCCAGAGCAGCTCGGCCTGACGGCCCGCGTCGGTCATGCGGATCAGTCCGAGACCGTCCGCAGGATCATAGGGGATATTCCGGAAATATTTCCCGGTGCCGGTCACCAGGAAATACCTGCCCTCCAGGGCCGGCTCCGTAAAGCCCGTCGGGATCGTGCGCAGGACATTGTCCGGATCGACATAGTCCCGGACCTCCCGGTCGGTGAGCAGCATGGAGATATTGCCGCCGTTGCGCTCATCCCAGCCGTGCGCGTACATGGCCGCGATGTTGCGTACCATCTCCGTAACATAGGGTGACTCGAGAAAATGCTTCATTTTCTTGCCTCCAATACATCCTTTTCATACTGTCTCACGGCGTCAAACCAGGTATATTCACTGGGTGCGCCGCATACCCTTAAGTATTCCTCCCAGACCTCGCCGAAGGGATAGGTCTTCATCTCCTCCTGACGTGCCATGAGTCCGGAGAAATCAGCGGCATCCTGCAATCTCTTTAATTCCTCCGCCGGCTGACAGAGTGCGTTGAGCAGCGCCTTCTGCAGCGAGCGGAAGCCCACCGCCCAGGCACCGATCCGGTTGATGCTCGCGTCGAAGTAATCCAGTGCGATATTGACCCGTTCGAGGCTGTCCCCGTTGCGGACGATCTCTTTGGCGATCTCTTTGGTCTCATCATCCAGGAGGACCACATGATCGGAATCCCAGCGCACGGGCCTGGTGATGTGGAGCGCGATCTCATCGAAATAGCACAGGAGCGAAGAGATCTTGTCGGAGACCATCTCCGTGGGATGGTAATGGCCGTTGTCCATGAGCGGCAGCACCCCGGGATGCGTCGCGGCGAACAGCAGGGTGAACTCGCCGGAGCCGGCGGTATAACTCTCCACCCCGATCCCGAAGACCTTGGATTCCACCGTGACCTTGACCCGCTTCGGATCGTGGGGCTCCGCGAGGATCTGCTCGATGGAGTCCTTATAGCGCAGCCTGGGCCCCATGCGGTCCGCGGGGATATCCTTGAGACCGTCCCCGATCCAGATGTTCATCACACAGGGGATCCCCGTCTCTTCGGCGAAATACTCCGAGATACGGATGCAGGCTTTGCCGTGATCGATCCAGAATTTCCGGGTTGCCTCATCGGGACTCGCCAGCGTCAGACCGTCCTTCACCCGGTCATGAGAGAAAAAGGTGGGATTGAAATCCAGCCCCATCCCGTGCTTTTTGGCGAACTCTACCCATCTGGCAAAATGCTTCGGCTCCAGACGGTCTCTGTCGACATATTCCCCGGGGCCGAAGATCGCATAGCTCGCGTGGAGATTCAGCTTCTTCTTCCCGGGACAGAGCGTGATGACCCGCTCCAGATCCTGCATCAGTTCCTCCGGAGTCCGCGCCCTGCCCGGATAGTTGCCGGTGGTCTGGATCCCGCCGGTCAGCGGCTTGTCCGGATCCGTATCGAACCCCCGGACATCATCCCCCTGCCAGCAGTGGAGGGACACACTGACCTCCTTAAGCCGTCGGATCGCCGCGTCGGTATCCACCCCCGCTGCGGCATATCTTGCCTTTGCCTCTTCGTAACTCATCCTCATACCTCCTTTTTATGTCTCAACAGGCTGCCGTCCTCCGCCCTCGATCTGGATTTTGAGGTTCCCGAGCGCGGTCGCCTCGATCGGGAGCGCGACAACTTCCTTGCCCGTCTCCTCACGGGTCAGGCGGTTCAAAAAGCCGTTCCTGGCACCGCCGCCGACGATGTAGAGTTTATCGTACTTCCTGCCCGTATTCCGTTCCAGTTCGTCGATCGCCCTGCGGTAGCTTGCGGCCAGACTCCGGTAGGCACAGCGGAAATAATCCCCCGCTTGCCGCGGACGCTCCCATCCCGCCTCGGCAAGCGCCTCATCAAAAGCCTCCCGCATGCTCTCCGGCGCCAGAAAACGCGGATCATCGGCATCCGCCACCCCCGCGTAGACACTCGACTCCGCGCCCGCGACGATCTCCTCGAAATCCGTTCCCGGACACAACTCCTCCCGGAGACGGTTGGCCAGCCACATGCCCATGATATTCTTCTGATAGCGGTTGTAGCCCACCCCGCCCTCGTTGGACCAGTTGCCCTGTCTGCTCTCGTCGGAGGTGACGGGCCGGTCTGTCTTCACGCCCAGTAACGACCAGGTCCCGCTGGAGATATAGGGCGCATTCTCCTCCATGGGGATCCCCTCCACGGCGGACGCGGTATCATGGGTCGCACAGAGCATCACGCGGATTCCCCGGTATTCCCCGATCTCCGTCCCGGGGGCACTCAGCGTCGGAAAGAGATGCTCCGGCAGATCCAGGCGCCCCAGGATCTCCCGGTCAAAGGTGCCCGTCCGGGCATTCACGAGCCCCGTCGTCGTCGCATTCGTGTATTCTCTGACTTTTATCCCGCACAGCCTGTAGAGCAAGTACTCCGGGATCATCAGCGCGTCCGTGACTCCGTCAAGCCGCCCCGCTTCCCGGTCCGCACAGAACTGATACAGGCTGTTAAAGGGCTGGAACTGACAGCCCGTCCTCAGGTAGAGCTCTTCAAACGGGATCCTCGCATGGACCGCATCGATCACCCCCTGCGTCCTGCCGTCACGATAGGCGTAGACCGGGTACACAGGCTCGTCGCCCTTAAGGAGCACATAGTCCACACCCCAGGTGTCCACGGAGAGCGACGCGATCTCTCCGGGATGTGCTGCGAGCGCCCTGTCGATCCCCTCCCGCACACAGGCAAGCAGCGCTTCCGTATCCCAGATAAGATGTCCGTCCTCCTGCGTCACCCCGTTGGGGAAACGGAAGACCTCTTCGGTCTTCAGCTCCCCGTCCTCCATCCGGCCGAGGATGTGCCGGCCGGAGGAAGCGCCTATATCAACGGCAAGAGCGTATTTCATGCGTTGTACCCCTTCCTGCCCCGGATTCAATCCAGATGAAAGACCGGAAGCAGATCCTCCGAGACCGGAGAATTGTCCGGGTTGGTCTCCATGAGCTCCGCCATGAAGTCCCACCACTTCCTGTTGACGGGCTCATCCGCCTGCTTCGCCCACTCCTCTTCACTCTCGATCTCGATCATACCGAAGAGCGTCAGCGTCTCTTTGTCCAGAAAGATGGAATAGTTGCGGCCGCCGTGGCGGCGGATGCTCTCCCGCATCTCCGGCCAGAGCTCCTTGTGGCGTTTTTCATACTCCGCTTCCATGCCGGGATACAGTTTCATCTTAAAGCCTTTGTGGATCATGATCGCTCCTTTCCGTGCAGCCGTACTGTCTCACCCCTGCGTTTCCATGATCTCCAGGAGTCTGCCGTAGCTCTCCGGCTCCGCCGGGCCGTCAAATTCCGGCAGGTCAAACCGGACCGCCGGCTCTCCTTCCGGATCGCCGTGCGCGTCCGCAGAATAGAGCTGTACCGTCAGGATCCAGATCTCCTCCTCCGCATCGATCCGCCGCACCGAGAGGTGAATGACCCGTCCGGTGTCCCGGATCACGATCCGGGGCGGCGCATCCTGCGGACGCTCCAGGACGGGATCCATCCCGAGCCTCCCCAGATCCGTGAACAGCCGGTTCAGACGCACAAGCTCATACGTCTCCTGCGGGATCAGCTCCGAACCCGTGCCGGAGCCATCGTCCAGGCGCTCCTTCTCATACAGGCAGACATAGTCAAACAGATCCGTATCCGTACCGGAGAGCTCCGGAAAATCCGGGAGCGGGAAACGCCATTCCTTTACGCGGCGCACCGTATCCTCCGGATCCGTCTCTCTGGTCATGCGCAGGAAAAAGCCCACTCCTTCGTCCGTCTCCACGGGTTCCGGCGTGAGGAAATAGATCGTTTCCTGTTCCGCGTTTTTTTTGTGAAACAGGAGTCCCGGACGCAGTTCCTCCTCCGGAACATCCCGCAGCGTAAGATCGCATTCCGTCCCTGCCGCAAGGATCTTCTCCTGCTGCCCCATGAGCCACGGGATGACGGTCTCCTCCCATATCCTGTCCTCCATGACCACCGGTCCGTTCATCTCATTCCTCCCGTTACGTGGCGGGCACATGCGTGCCGATGCTGATATCTCTGAAATAGGTCACAAAGGTCTTCAGATCGATGACGAAGCTTCCGTAGTGCTTCTCCTGCGCCTCGCGGATCGACGCCTTGCCGGTGAGCTCGTTGCGGATATGCTCGACGGTATTGAGCCCCCAGGGATTGCGCAGCCGTATGTAGAAGACCCCGTTGTTCTTCTCGATGCCGAGGACGGTGTATCCGTGCGTGCTGGACAGTCCTCTCTCCCGCGTCTCCTGCCCGCTGCCGGAATAGGGATCCGTTCCCGTATTCTGAATAAAATTCTCTCTCGTGCCGGCGGTGACGAGGCGTTTCTTCTTCAGGGCGCCGGTGATATCGCGTACCACATCCTGCATCATCTGGGCCATATTTCCATCAAAGGAGATGACGCCGTTCTTCTCCACGACCCGCCGGTCCTTGGCGTACAACTTATAGTCACGTGTCCGCAGGAGATCCTCATCGAGCGAGATCCGCTCCGCCTTTTCACCGGTCAGGATCCTCATGGCCTGATCCTCGTGACCGCCTTTGATCGAGAGATAGGAGCGCTCATGATTCTGATCGAGCTGATCGAACTTCTCCTTCGGATCCTTCTTCATGTAGCGCGCCATGAGGCCCGAAACCGTCAGAGCCTTCTCATACATCTGCACCCAGAGTGACCCGCTCGCGTATGCCGCGCGGTTTTTCTGATCCTTGACGACCGTCTTCTCCACATTGACATAGAACGGCTTACCGTCATCATAGAGCCGCACGGTCACGGTGCCGTTGCCGTTGTCGCGGAGATTCTTCCGGATGAACTGCGGATCGTTCTCCACCAGCGCGGCCAGGCTTGCCATGAAATAGCAGTCTCCCAGCCCGCCCTGTTCGACATCCTGAATGCAGGGCGGATGCGGGAAGAGGACGTCCTCCGTGCGATCCAGATAATCATTGGCAGTCAGGGGGTTATTCTCCTTGTCGAGCATCCTGAGGCTGCTCTCCCTGATATGGATCCTGGGCGGATTCTCCATCAGGCCGTCCGCTCCCTCAAAGATCCTGTTATATGCGGTCAGCCGCTGCAGCTCATACTCCGCATTCCGGTCGCGGTGCTGATCGGCAGTGAGTGTGTCGATTCTGTCCCTCAGTTTCTGCCGGAGGGTACGTACCACATCATTTTCGAGGGCGGGCAGTCCTTCCTCCGGGTCCATTTGCAGCAGCTCCGTCCGGAAAGGTTCCTCCACGGTATAGCCGTGCAGCCCCTTCAGATAATCCTCCATTCGGACCTTGCTGTCGCTCAGAGCGGTCGCCCTTTCCGAGGTGACATCCATCTGGATATAGAAACTCATGAGTCCCAGGATCTCAAAGAACGGTGTGCTGTACTGCATCCGCTGCACGTTCGCCGCATCCACTGCGATCAGCCCTTCATACGCCTTGAAGAACGACTTTCTCTGCTGTACGGAATTCAGTTTGTCGTCCGCGTAACGGTTCGCCTCCGTGATATCCCATTTGCGGTCCGTAAAGACCTGCCCGCTCAGTTCTTCGGTGATCCCGATATCCCGGACCAGAGCCGGATCGATATAGGTCAGCGGGGTATAACCCATTTTTACGAGCTTTCCGAAGAGTCCGATGTAATTCTTGTCGGTCTTTTCCCGTTCCTTCTCCGTCCCGGCGGTATACTTTTCCGCTGCCCTGAGCTTGTCATACTGCGTCCGCAGGGACAACGGCTCCTCCTTGTCCTTCTGCAGCGCATGGCGGACCCCCTCCAGACGGTTGATGAGCGCATCGATCCGCGCCTCGTCAAAGCCCTTATCCCGGTAGGCCTGCTTCACGGCTTCAAGATCCAGTCCCAGGATCCTGTCCGCCAACTGCACGTCATAGAGCAGGAGAGTCATACGCCCCTTTTCCTCGTTCCACAGGGGCTTTAAGGTGGATTGCACGCCTTTTTTGTTGACGGCATCAAAACCGGCGGTGCCAAAGGAGTATTCATTGTTCACCGCCATGACACTCGTGATGAACAGGTAATTCTCCCCTTCCTTGCTGCCCAGATCCACTTGCACCCTCAGACTGTTCTCGTCACGCTGCACCTGCCCGCAGATCGTATCCATGATGTGGATGGTGGTGAGCTGCATCAGGGCTTCCTCGGAATAGACCAGATTGACCCCCAGTTTTTTCGCTTGTTCCAGGACCTGCGATAAGGTTTCTCCGGAGCTGTCCTGGAGAAATCCCTTCTGTCCGGCCCCCGCGAATCTCTGTCGTGTGACCTTCTTTCCCTTCTCCGTCGTCCGGTATTCCGCCACGCCGCTGTTTGTCAGGGTCACCTCTTTGGCCTCCCCGAAGAGTCCCGTCACGCCCAGTAATCCCGCCATCAGCTCCGTCCCCCGGATCCCGTGGCTCATCCGGTTTGTCTCCATGCCGGCGAATTCTTCGGGCAGGTAGGTGCGCGTCCCCTCCTGACCGGGCAGATCCGGTCCGGCCTCTCCGGCCCGGAAATGCTTTTTCATGGGCAGATCGCCCTCATGCTTGAAATTCTCCTGCTGCCGCTCGGTGAGCGCGCCGCTCGGGACCCGGCATTCCGTCCCCTCAAGGACCGTGCTCCATGCCTGCGCGCGGAGGGTATTCTTCATCGTGGCCGCTCTCACCCGGTCCTGTTCCCATCGCAGCTGGTTGATGAGCCGGTTGGCGACATCTCGTCTGGCCTTGCTCTTATCCAGCCAGGCGCCTTCGTTTGCCACCCGGATCGCCTCTGACGCCGCATTCTGCAGCGCCTTCTCGAGGTCCTTTTTGCGTTTGCCAAACTTCGCCGGATCGGCCGGGATGTCTCTTCTCAGCAGGAGAAGATACTGTTGCAGCGCATCGTGCAGCGGAATATCATCCTTAACCTCCTCCGCCAGAGACGCGAGGAAAAAATGCCGTTTCGCGTAGACGGCATCCAGAGTCTCCTGGCTCTGTTTCCTGGCATCCGCCGATGAGACGGAGCGCGCCGCATCCTGCTCGAGCAGGCGGCCGATGGTCATCGGTGTCTTTCTCCGTCGTGCCCCCCTCTGCTGCTCCTGTCCCTGTTCCTGTGCAAAGACCGCCGTGATATCGTCTCCGCGCAGGCTGGTGACCTGGGCCAGCATGCGCCGGGCGGCATCATAGAGTGTCCTCACCCTGCGGTGTCTGGCATTGTCGCCCTGATCCGCCTTTCTGGCGGTCAGATACTCCCTGCAGGTACGGATCATCTCCAGCAGCCGGTCCGCCGTCTCCGTGCACATCGCCTCCGGTTCCGTATTCGCCGTGATCTCCGCGCTGAAGATGCTCTTCGTCCGGTCGATGTTGCTCTTAATAAGCTTCATCCGCCAGCTGTCGCCCGCAAAAAAGCGCTCGTCATTCCTGACGTCGTCCATGGCCTTTGTGAGATCCTTATAGCGGTTCCCTTTGGTGATATCCTCCACCGGCATATCATCATTGACCGCTTCGAGAGGCTGTTCCCGCAGTCTCTCCTGCAGGGCATTCTGTTCGATCTCTTCCTCCGCCTGCTGACGGATCGGCTGCTGCAGCAAATGCACCCCCGGCATCCGGACAAGATCCGTCCGCTGCATGTCCTGCTGCACCGGGGCATTCTGCTGTACCGTCGTATTGATCGCTGCCGGCGCGACATTGATGCCGGGAGACGGCCGCCTCTGTATCTGTTTCGTCTCATTACCCATGATCCACCGCCTTATCGGGTTGATGCCGCAGCTGTACCTGTACTCTGCCGCCGCGGCAGGGACTGTACTGCTTTGATGTTAGTATTATGAACGAGCAGGCCCGGTTTCGCAACCGTTAATTCACCCGGTCCCGTCCCGGCGCGGATTGACAGGAAGAGCGTTTTTGTATTATCTTTTTCTGTGTGTAACCGGGCACACCTGCAAACATCCGGTCACAATGACCGGCACCATCGGGAGGAGAATATTATGAGAATACTTGCCAATCTGCTCTGGCTGATCTGCGGCGGCTTGCTGAGCGCCCTTGCGTGGGTCCTGACAGGGATCGTTATGTGCATCACCGTCATCGGGATCCCGATCGGTCTTCAGTGCTTCAAATTTGCTTCCATTTCCCTCAATCCCTTCGGCAAGGAGATCCACTACGGGGGCGGTGCCGGCTCGCTCCTCCTCAATATCATCTGGCTCGTGTTCGGCGGACTGGAGATGGCCATCGGCAATGCCGTCATCGGCGGCATTCTCTGCATTACGATCATCGGGATCCCCTTCGGGATGCAGTTCTTCAAGATCGCAAAGCTCTGCCTCACGCCTTTCGGGGCCACCGTAGAGCGCGAACACACCTTCTGAACCTTTCCGCACCCGATAACTTTTGACTTATCTCTCCCTTGACGGTATAATCAAATTGTATTATTATGTCCGATCCTGACCGGACAAGGGAGAAACTCATGGAGAAATACCGGTATCCCGAAGCGGAACTTGCGCTCATCGAAAACAGTGTCGTTCCGATCGGCGTATATCAATATCTGGATAAACATATCATCACGGTCGCCCTGAGTAAGGGCTTTTTACGGCTGTTCGGCTACGAAGACCGCGAATCCGCCTACCGGATGATGGACGAGGACATGTTTCACGGCGACCATCCGGATGATATCGCGCGGATCACCGATGCGGCGGTCATCTTTGCGACGGAGGGCGGCGAGTACAACACGATCTACCGCTCCCTGATCCGCGATGAATACCACATCATCCATGCTTTCGGCAGACACGTCACCCCGACCAACGGTGTGACACTGGGCGTCATCTGGTATGTGGACGAGGGACCCTATGTGAGCGACGATTCGCTCCACGGCGAGACGGTTTCCCGCAATTTCAGCATCTCGCTCAAGGATGCGAGTCTCCAGCGCAGATCCAATTATGACTCCCTGACCGGTCTGCCCAACATGACCTATTTCTTCGAACTGGCCATCACCAGCAGAGATAAGGTCATCGCCGAGGGCGGTCACTGCGCCATCGGCTATGTGGATTTCAACGGCATGAAATATTTCAACAAGAAGCACGGCTTCGCGGAGGGCAACAATATGCTCCGCGGCTTTGCTTCCCTCCTGGAAGGCCGCTTCGGCAACGAGAACTGCTGCCACATCTCCCAGGATACCTTCTGCTTCTTTGCGCTCACATACAATCTCGAGGAAAATCTGCGCATCCTCTTTGAAGAGGTGGCGGAGATGGTCGGCGAGCGGCAGATCACCGTGCGTGTCGGGATCTACACGGATTCCATCGACCTCGTGGATACGAGCGTGGCCTGTGACCGGGCGCGCTACGCCTGCAACAGCATCCGCGACAACCATCATTCCTCCTACTGCTTCTTCGATGAATCCATGCTGGCCACCGAGAATCAGCGCCAGTATATCCTGGACAATCTGGACCGGGCACTCTCGGAAGGCTGGATCCGGGCCTATTATCATCCTATCGTCCGTGCCGCCAATGCGATGGTCTGCGACGAGGAGGCACTGGCCCGGTGGGAGGATCCGGTCAGGGGGACCCTCTCTCCCGCCGACTTCATCCCGTTCCTGGAGGATGCGGGACTGATCTGGCGTCTGGATCTGTACATGGTGGAACAGGTTCTGCAGCGGATGAAGAAGCAGCAGGCAGCCGGTCTGTATGTTGTACCGATCTCCGTCAATCTCTCCCGCACCGATTTCGATGCCTGCGATATCGTGGAAGAGATCCGCAGGCGCGTGGATGACGCCGGGGTCGCGCGAGAGATGATCCCCATCGAGATCACGGAGAGTGTGCTGGCCAGAGATTTTGATTTCATGAAGGAGCAGATCGAACGCTTCCGTGAACTGGGCTTCCCGGTATGGATGGATGATTTCGGCAGCGGCTATTCCTCTCTGGATCTGCTGCAGACGATCCATTTTGATCTGATCAAGCTCGATATGCGCTTTATGAAGCAGTTTGACAACGGTGAGAAGAGCCGCGTCATCATCACCGAGCTCATGAAGATGGCGATCGGCCTCGGGATCGAGACGGTCTCGGAGGGCGTGGAGGAGCATGAGCAGGTGGACTTCCTGAAAGAGGTCGGATGCACCAAGCTGCAGGGGTATTTCTTCACCAATCCCCTGCCCTTTGATGAGATCATGCGCCGGCATGAACAGGGTGTCAGCCTCATGCTGGAGAATCCGGAGGAAGCCTCCTACTACGAAGCGATCGGCCGTATCAACCTCTACGACATGGCCCTGTCCGCGACGGACACGCCGGAGAGCGTCACGCAGTATTTCAATACTTTTCCGATGGAGGTTCTCGAATCGGATGACAGGACCTTCCGGATCATCCGCTGCAACAAGACCTATCGTGATGTTATGGACAGCTCCGGCGCGACCGGAAGGATCGGCGCGACATTCTCCTATGCCGATCTGCAGGATGCTCCGGACGCCAGCGTGATCACTGCCATCCGGCAATGTGCATTAAGCGGGGAGCGTATGTTCATCAACGAACGGATCGGCGATCATGCCTCCGTCCACGCTCTGGTGCGCCGGATCGCCGTCAATCCCGTCACCGGCCTCAACGCCTGTCTGGTGGTGGTCCTCGGCATCAAGAGAGACAACTGACGCCCCCCGGATCTACAGTCTGTCCAGCACCTCCCCGATGGGCGCCTGGATCACGATCCGGGCCTGGCTGTCTCTTGAGGTCGCCTGCTTGTTGATGAGGACGAGCTTATCCCCCCGATAATAATCGATGAGACCTGCCGCCGGATACACGGCGAGCGAGGTGCCGCCGATGATGAGAACATCCGCCCGGGAGATGTAATAGACCGACTTCTCGATCGTCTCCTGATCCAGTCCCTCCTCATAGAGGACCACATCCGGCTTGATCGTGCCGCCGCAGCTGCACTTCGGCACCCCGGGCGCATCCTTGACCACCTCAAAACCGTCATAGCGCTCACCGCACTTCTCGCAGTAGTTACGCAGAACGCTGCCGTGGAGTTCCAGCACATTTTTGCTGCCGGCCAGCTGATGGAGGCCGTCGATATTCTGTGTCACGACCGCCTTGAGTTTTCCGGCTTCCTCCCAGGCCGCCAGCTTCTTATGCGCCTTGTTCGGCTGCACGCCGGGTGCCAGCAGCTTATCCCGGTAGAATTCGAAGAATTCCTCCGTGTGCGTCCGGTAAAAGGTGTGCGACAGCATGGTCTCGGGCGGATATTTGTACTTCTGGTGATAGAGTCCGTCCTCGCTGCGGAAATCTGGGATACCGGACTCCGTGGAGACACCGGCTCCGCCGAAGAACACGATGTTGTCACTCTCGTCCGTCAGTTTCTTTAATTCCGCGATCTTGTCCAGTGTCTCCCGGTCCAGTTCCATGGTTTTTTCTCCTTTGCGCCTGTGCGGTTTCAGGTGTTGCTGTCAGCTCAACTCTTCCTGCGAGTAGAGGTGCACGTTCTGCCCCTGCAGGATCTCCACCGTCCCGGTGGGATCGGAGGTCTTGAGTGCCAGAGAGGCGCCCTCCACACCGACGGACAGGGTGTACATGTACTCGATATTGATCCCGGCCTCCGTCACGGCGCTTAAGACCGCCGAAAGGCTCCCGACCGTGTGCGAGATGCGGATGCCGATGATATCGCCCACCTGCGAGGAGAAACGGCTCTCCTTTAATACCTGCTTCGCCCTGACCGGATCATTGACGATGAGGCGTAACAGCCCGAAGTCGCTGGTATCCGCCAGGCTTAAGGAAATGATATTGATATCATTGTCCTTTAAGATCTTCAGTGCCTCCTCGAGACGGCCCTCTCTGTTCTCCAGAAATACGGACAGCTGCTTTACAAACATGGCGATCCCCCTTTCAGCCTTCATACAGCTTGCGCTTGTCGATGACATGCTTGGTCTTGCCCTGGCTGTGCTCGAGCGTATCGGGCTCGACGAGCTTCACCTTGGCATTGAGACCGATCGCGGTCTTTAAGACGCTCCGTACTTTGCCCGCGAGGGCCTCCAGTCCGCGGATCTCGTCGGAGAAGAAACGCTCCTCGACCTCGATCTGGATCTCCAGCGTGTCCTGATTGTCCACGCGGTCCACGATCATCAGGTAATGCGGCGTCATGCCGTCGATCGTAAGAAGCGCCGCCTCCACCTGGGTCGGGAAGACATTGACGCCCTTGATGATGAGCATGTC
>JAFXTJ010000023.1 GCA_017535945.1 Lachnospiraceae bacterium | reverse complement strand
GAACCCGGTTAATCGTCCCGGAAGTCTCCCCGCCTGCGGGCGTCATCGTGACCCGTCCGTCGGCGCCGACGGTGTACTGCACGCCCTCCGTGGCGCTCTGCACCTCTGCGTTGCCGCCCGCAGTGACTGCCGGTGCTGCGCAGACCGCATCCACATTGGTCGCAAACATGGCCAGTGCCAGCAGGCACGCCAACAGCTGCTTCGAATGTCTCTTCATGATGGTACCTCCTTGTAACAGTAGCCCACAATGGGAGTCCATTTTACCATAAAAAGACCGGGGGCACAATCGCGCCCCCGGCCAATCGGAGAGTATGACTCAGCCGGAATTCATCTGTTGAGCTACTTTGTATTTGCTTTTCTGCTCTTCTTTTTTACTTCCTTTTCTATACCCTTGATGCTCTTAAGATACTCCTCTTCCACCGGTGATAGGGTGATCTCCTGATATTTCCGATATTCCTGTTTGGCTTTTTTCATCGCCTGATCATGACTCACATTCCCTGATCCGGTAAGAAGCTTTCTGTTTCCCGAAGTGAGTATTGAATCAAGCTGAGCTACATATCGAGTTCCCTCCATCCGAACCTGTCGGAATTTCTGACAGGTTGAATCCTCATCCAGTTCACCCTCTTCATAGACATTTTTAATATGATCAACCACATTTGTCCTGGATGTCTGAAACAACTCCGCCATCTGCTGCTGTGTGAGCCATACGGTTTCATCCTCCATCTTGACTTCAAGTTTTGTCAATCCATCCTCGGTTTGATAAATTACGATTTCACCATAATTATCCATATCCGTCCACCCTCCTTATTCCATTTTTTCCAAGTCTTCTAATTTCTTCAAGGTTTGCACATACGCAAGCAGCCTTTTCCGCTGACCGTCCTGTAATCCGTGAAAATCTTCCAGGAGTTTTTTATCTGTTTTATCAATATGAAACCAATCGACTATTGTCTCAATTTCACCCGCATCGTCAATGCCCTTCCCGGTAAGCAACTGCTCCGGAGTGATATCAAGCGCATAGCATATATCCATGATCTTTTCAGCGGAAGGATTTGTTTTTTTCCGTTTCCAATCACTTATTGCGCTGTTTGAAAAGCCTGCTCTCTTTGCAAACTCCATCTGCGTCATATTTTTTTCTTTTAAAACCTTAAAAATCCTTTCACTGATCGTCATGGCAAACCTCCGTTTCGTTTGTGCGATATTCCGAATTACGCTTATGCGCACATACTATCACATATACCGTTCGATTTCAACCGGAATTTGTTTTGAGAAAGCTGTCTGATGGTATGCTCGCCATACTTAAAAAGACCGGGGCACAACCGCGTCCCCGGCCTGCCTCACCATATAACAGGGCCCGGCGTATGCCGGGCCCTGTCTCTTGTGCTGTTATGACGTCAATACCGTCGTCCCGCGGGATGATCACGGATCATCCGGATCGGGATTATCAGGTTCATCCCCGGGATCCTCCCAGGGATCTTCTTCCTCCATGCTGTAGCGTTGGCCGGTGTAGAGCGCTCCGCTACGCATGTAGGTGTCATAGCAGTAGTTACCCTGCGTCACGATGAAATCCGCGGGATCCCACACGGGAGTCGTCAGGATCTTGAGATCCGAGGGCGCCTCGGACGGATTGAAGAGCGGTCCCAGATGGATCTCGATCTGCGGCGCATTCTCCATCGAGTCGTTCACTTCGTCATACCACCAACGGTCCGCAACGATCGTGGCACCGTCCTCTTTCACGCCCTTGAACGTCATGGCGGTGTCCAGATCGCGCTTTACGATAATACCGGACCGGTCATCCCTGCCCTCGGCACCGCGCTGTCTGATCACACCGACCGTCAGCGCCTGTCCCGCATCAAAGATGCCCCGCTCCTGCCCGGTCTTCACCCGTTCAAAGGTGAGGTTCGTCATCGTCGCCGCGCCATCCGCCGTCAGCCAGGTATTCGCGTTCACGGTCACATCACTGTTCAGCGCACCGGAGATCGGTACGACGTACTGATAAATCTTGTTCTTCTTGGTGCGGGCATTGACCAGTTCGAGACATCCCTTGCCCGCGGCGGCCGTCACCTTACCGAAGACCGGCGTTTCCGTCTCGTACCAGGAAGAACTCATCCCGGAGCCCTTCAGGGTGAGCCGGAAATTGCCCAGCGTGTAATCCGCAGGCACCACGGTATCCTCCCCGTTCACTTTCTTCATCGACAACAGCTGCAGGCTGTCCTCGAGCACCGTGTCGCCCTTCAGGGTCACCGCACCGGAGAACCGCAGCGTGACCGGATCGGTTCCATGCTTCCTGCCCTTGAGGGTCAGGGTGCCGGCCTTCGCCGGCAAGGTGAGTGCCGCGTAGGCTGCTCCCTTGCGGAGCTCCGCGTGATCGAACACCTCCAGCGTGTAGTCCTCGTAAGGCAGCTTCACGCCCTTCTCAAGAATTTCGCCGGCCGCAAGACGCCCCGTGACCGCGTGGCTGTCGATGTCTTTGATCGCCTCATCGACCGTCAGGAAATCGGACGCCGTCTCATACTGCTCCGCCACCGTACCGTTGCCGAGATACTCCGTAGCCGTGGCATAGAGCCTGGCCGCCGGTGCTTTATTCGTGCTGAAGATGATGTCCTTGCCGTCCTTGCAGACGAGCGCGCCCTCCATCTTGTAGCTCGGATCCGGGTTTAATCCCCAGTTTTCGTTGTAGACCATCCCATGGAACCAGGCATCCGAAGCCTTGGGCGCCGTGACAAGCACCATATCGCCCGAAAACCGCCTGGCCCTCGTGATCCGGATCGGCGCATCGGCGTCATCCGTAAGATCCATGGGTCCCGTGATGGTCCCGTTCACCGCGAACGGAGTGTTCTCAGCGCCATCAACATACTCTTCATGGTTCTCAATCCAGTTGGTATAGCCTTCATTCGTCAGACTCTCCTCATCTAACGCATCCATCGGATCCGCCAAAACCACGTCATTCAGTGTGGTAGACACCCCCGGCCATGCCCAAATAACGGTAGTGCAGTGGAACGTCGCCGTGCCGCTTGATGACAAACTGCTCAGGATATTGAGCTGACTCTTCCTGCCCATATACAGATCTTTTACAGCGACTTTATTCAAGGTGATTATGTCGTTGGCATCCGCTTTCGTCTTGCCATCCACACGCAGCGTATCGGCCGTCACATCGATCGATGCGCCCACAAACTCGCTTATGTTGCTTGCGAAGCGAAGCGTCCCCTTGCCGGTGATCCGTCCGGGCCGCATCAGATACTCATTGTTTGCTTTCAGCACCCGGTTCTTTGACCATGTCAGCTCATACCCGGCCGTATCGATATCATACGAAGCAGTCTGATACGCATTACCGACCTTCTTTACGCCGATCAGTTCCATGCCGGTGAGTTCCGTATCACAGGTCAGCTTCCAGTTACCGGTAAAGGTGATCGCATGCGGGGTTGTCCCTTCATCATACAGGGTGAGCTTCTTCAATCCATCCGGTAATGTCAGTTTCGTCAGAGGCTTATCGGCGCCGATATTGTCAAGCAGGCCGTAGGTCACCTCCGTCACCGGCTTCTTGTCCACCTGCTTCGCGAGCTTCTTCACCTCGGCATTGGCATCCTCCAGTGAGAAGAAGACCCCGCCGTAATCGCCTGCCAGGGTGTCCGTGGCGGTGACCGCGACAAGCGGCAATACGGTCGTCAGGAAGAGGTTGCCGCCGTTCTTCACCAGGTACTGGCTGCCGCTATCCGTAAACTGCGGTCCCACAGCGCGGCTGACCGCATCCTTGTCCTCCTGATTCGCCAGATAGATCACGCCATCCCCTTTGTACTTCTCCTTACCGATCAACACGGTGACATTCTTTACCGAGGCGCGGGTCAACGTCGCCAGGCGGTTTGCGGCAACGAGCTTTTGAGAACCGGTGGCCACGAGGCCATAGTTGTAGGCATCCAAATCCTCTGCATTCTCTGACGGTACATAGGTCTGCCGCGTTTCATCGTACACATCCCGATCCGCGAGGAGGAACCAGACCTCATCGTCCTCGTTCTCGGGTTTCTGCCAGATCTGCGGCACGAGTTCCAGCGTCGCATCTACGATGTCGCCGGTAATCGTGAGATTGGATGCCGGCGCTTTGTTCAAAGTCCCATTGGACGTAAAGGTCGGCTTTGTGAGCCGGTAGCTGACCGTCAGCGCGGTTCCTTCCGACAGACCTTCCTCCGGTTTCCATTGCGCCGGTGACACGATCGATCCGATGGAGATCTTCTTTGTTTCATCCTCGTGGATCAGCTTCGTATCGTTTGCAGCGGGGACAAAATACCTTTTGACTGTGACATCTCCGCTTATTACCCTGAGCTGACTTTCTACGATCAGATCCGTCAGACTGACAGGGCCCGTGCAATACGTGTAATCGCTCAGCCACAGCGAACCGGTCCCCTTGATGCCGCTCACTGTGAGCTTGTTCATCTCATCCGGATCACCGCAGCCCATGAGCATCAGCTTGGTCATCTGGCCTGAAGCCTCCGCCGCACCGGTGTCAATGGCGACACCTTTTTCTTCGGCCTTGAATGTGCCGCTTACCATCTTGCCGCTCTGCAGCTGGAGATTTATGATGATCGTCATCGTCTTCGGTGAGAGTGTGCCGGTAAACTGCAGCGGCATCGCGCTTTCTCCGCACAGGAGAACCGTTGCCGCCTTGGCCGGCAGGGTCAGCGCGCCGAGCGGCACTGTCCCGTCTGCTGCAGGTTTTCCGGTCCACACCGGGAGCGTCTGACCGTTTTCCGTCTTCTGCAGGAAAGTGATCCTGTATGCCAGATCCGTACGGTTCATCTTGTCAATGAACTGCACGGCATCATAGTAGCTCTTCAGATAATTTCCTTCAAACTCGCAGTTACTGCCGGTTACCAGGTTCTGGATGATCACTGAGCTCCCCCCGTCCGAACTCACCGCGTCGATTCGGACGGCCATATCGCTCTTACGGCCGTTTTTCACATAACCGTCGGGTGTCCGGTAGGAGATATAGGCCGGTATCATGCTTGTGCCGTTGTTGAGGTACCTGTAGAGCGGATATCCCATGATCACGGACGCATCCGCCTGTAGTGCGAGGACAAGCGGAACATCAAAACAGGAAGCAAATGTATCAGCCGCATCCGCAAATACAAGCTCCTCCGGATCATAAGGATCGTCCACGCTCCTGACCGCTCCGCCTGCTGTGGATTTCAACAGTTTGACCGGCAGAACGCCCCCGCTGACTGCTCCGGTGATCGTGATCGTGCTGTTGCCCTGCGCATTCTGCTTTGCGGCGATCCAGGAATCTTCTCCGGCGATATCCGCCTCGACATCCGCGACCTTCAGCGCGCCGTAGGAGGTGAACTGTGCCTCCTGCTCATCGTCCGCCGTCAGGTTCAGTGTGCCGATGTCATTGGCGCCGCGGGTCAGCACCTTGGCATTTTCAATCTGCACATCCGCCGTGCCGGCAAAGCCCGTGGCCATCGTGAGCATGCAGTTCCGCAGCAGGATCTGCGTGGCGTCGTTCTTGCCCGCCACCGCCTTGACGCCGGTGATCTTGCCGGCCGTTCCGGCGATCCTGTTTCCGTTCGCGTCGTCCGCGCCTGCCACGAGATCCGTTATGACGTCCGTCGAGTTCACAAACCACAGGGAGGAATCAGTCACTCCGGTGTTGGCCGCCATCGTGATGTCGAAGGGTACCGGCGTATCCACAGTCCCGGACTTGCAGGATCTGAACTGCACGTCCATAAACATCACTTTTCCGAAGCCGGCGAGCCTGCCGGTGAACCACAGCTGCGTGTACACGGGCACCGCGAACGGTTCTTCAGCGTCGCCGTTCACCTTTACCGTATGCGTCCCGATGACCGACACGGATGACGCCTTGTCCTTCTTGGGCAGCGGCAGCGCGGAATACGGATTCGCGTCGGTGACATTGGTGTCCCTGACCACGATCGGATCGAGCGGATCCCCCTCATCCCGAACCGGGACGTACGCCGCCGCAAATCTTCCGGGAGACAGCCGGTATTCACCCTCGTCCCCGATGGCATCGATCTCCGTTACCGCCTGGTACAGATCGAGATACAGCGTTTGGTTCACACCGCTGTCCGTCAACTCCGTGATCGCGGGCAGGATCCGTTGCGCCGCAGCATCCTGTTCGTCACCGATCTTCGGGAGCTTCACCAGGAAGAGACCCTTGTTCGCCTTGACCGGGAGGTATTCCTCGTCGTTCTCTGACGGTCTGGTGTCGATCGAATATGTCTCTTCTGTTCCGATCTGCACAACCACGCCTGCATTGGAATTGAGCCCGATATCCGCGAGCTGTGCCTGCGCTCCGGCGAGCACCTTACCATTGGTATCGGTCGTCAGCGCGAGATCCGCCGGATCGAGTTCACTTCCGTCCTGCTTCACGGGATGCAGCGTCAGCAATGTCAGCAGATTCTGCTCCTCATCCTCTTCGCACCAGATGCCTCCCTTGATCGTGACCGCGGTCTTTGCATTTTTCTCCGTACTCTTGGTATAAGCGATCGTGTAGGTCGGAGGCTCATCCCGACTCCCCTCATCGCTTTCCAGCTCAACATCCGTGACCGTGACCGCGCCTGCTGTCAGAGTAACGGCCACCGGATCGCCGAATACGGGGTTCTCCTCTTCCTCATCGGAGAGGCGTTCCCTGTTTCCATCAAAGACCAGCTCCTGCGCACTTAAGCTGCCGCAGGTGAGATTCTCTTCCAGCACGACTTCATCAAATCCGCTGACGCCGCCCGTGACCGTAAACGGACGGCCCGGATCGACATAAAAACAGCTGCCCTTTGCGCCGGTGACGGTCGCAAGCGCCGGCGCGGCAGTCACATCCCTCACAAGCAGGTAATACTTGCCCACGGAGATGCCCGCCTTGTCGTTTGACTTCGTCGCATTGGTATAGGGCGCGAGGTTCACTCCGATCAGACCCGTATCCTGCTTCAGCGTCAGATTGCCGGAGAAGCAGAGGGTATACGGCTCCACTTTTGGCGTGTCAGGATCGGAATCCACACTCATGATCGTGAGGTTTTCCGCCTGCGCGGGCACCGTGAATGCTGCGGGAGCATAGGTGCCGGCCGCGGTATCGCAGTTCACATCCTGCAGCAGCACCAGTGTATAGAAGGCATCCTTGTCCTTGCGCGCATCGATCACGGCCGCGGCCTCCTTGAGATCGCCGCAGAACGCGATGATATTCCCTTCGTAGGCCGTTTTCAGGTCACTCAGGCTGTTAAAGCTGTCCGCCACGACCGCCATACGCGCATCTTTGTCGGAGGACACCATGACATCATTCTTATCTCTGCTCACGAGGTAGAGGGTGCCGGGTATATGCCGGACCGGCTGATCCAGGGGATCTCCTTCGTCATCTTCCGTCTCATTCTTCAGGAAAGTATCAAAGTCAAACCTGCCCTCCGTCGCCCAGAGCACATTCTCCGGCGCCGGTTCGAACTCCTCGGCGGGTGCCTTGGCCGCCGTCAGGAGCTTATTCTTCGCAGCCGTATCACTGCAGCCGAGATCCGATACCGGCACATATTTCTGCTCATCCTTTTCCAGGACCTTGACCCGGATCGTGTTGGCGTATTGTGCCGTGTATTCCACGATGCCGGAGACCGTCAGCTGCGATCCGCCCTTGAGGGCCGTGCCCGTCCCCGTAAACTTCTGCGCCGTCGTCAGGGTCGCGGGCTCATCCTCCGCCCGGTTGAAGATCGATCCGGTGATCTTGTAGTCGCCCATCGCGGCGACCTCCACGCCCCTGCCGATGGACAGATCCGTGACCGACAGGCTGCCCGGCGTGACGAAGAGTCCGCCGTCCTCCATCCGGAGAGTTTTGATCTTCGTGGCGATCGTCTTGCCCGACGTATCCAGCACATAGACTCTGCTGCCGGAGACCGTCATCGTCGTCATGCCGTCGAAGACGGCCGCTGTCGTCGTCGTTCCACCCGTTATGGTAAAGGTCTCTCCGTTATCTGACGCATCAACGCCCTTCACGGTGAAATCCGCGAAGTTCTTAAAGCCGCCTTCCACGTAGGCTTTGAACTTGTTGCTCTGATAAAGGGCGAACTCCTCTCCGGGATCCTCCAGCGGAGACGGATCATAATAGATCCTGTCTTTCAGCTTATCCTCGACCTTATCGTCAAGAACGGAGAACGGTATCTGATCAGGATCCTCCCCGAGATTCCGCATCGTCCCCGCCATCGCGATCAGCTGTGCCTCAGGCTCCATGACAAAGGAAGCCTTGCCGCTGCCGTCGAAGAGCACCGGCGACGTGAAATCCACTTCATGACAGATCGTGAGCGTGCCGCTCTTCATCGTGACCTTGATCGGATCTGTGACCTGATTTTCTCCCTTTTTGTCATACCGCACGATATACACGCGATCCAGCGTGAGGGACGCCGATGATACGAGATCGCCGGAGGTTCTGAGCCAGGCAATGCCGCCTGTGCCGGTATCGACATCATCTCCCGTGATCGTCAGGGAATTCAGCGCAGCCGGAGGCGTCAGGACCGGGAGCTCGCCCTTTGCATTGAGCGGCGTGATGCTTTCGAAATCTGCATCTCCGCTGATCCGCACCGTGTAATCCGCAGTCGTGTCCTTATATGCTGTGATCCGGTCAAAGGCTTCCTGCAGCGTGTCGAATTCCTCGATGCCGTAATTCCAGCTCTCCAGCGTCAGGGCCCCTGCCGCGCTCTTGCGCAGGACGAGATTGCTGCCGACCTGCTTTAAGAGCCAGAAAGCCTTTGCGTCTCCTTCCGTGAACGCCACCATGGCGCCCGCAGGAATGGAAGCATTCCTGCCGCCGGTAACGATCACATCGGTCTCGGCGGCGTCATAATCCTCAACCTTGCCCGCCTTCACGCGGATCGCGTAATCGGAGATCCGGGCTTTGGCGGAACCGTCCCCGTCTTCGTAACGCGGATACTTATAGGATCCCCCATCTTCAGGCAACACCTGTCCATAGATCCCGACATTCTCCTCCTCATTCCAGACGGTGGGCAGCCAGACGTCGCCGTTGACCGTAAAAGTGCCGGGGGTGGCGGGGTTGGTATTGTAACGGATCACCGGCCTGCGCTCATGGATCTCGATATTCTCCACCGTGATCCCCGATGCGGATTCCACCATGGCACTGTCGGTCCGGCGTGCCCCCATCGTCAGGGTGCCCTTGACCGTGAGACCTTCGCTGTTCGTCCGGACCGCGGACCCGTCCATCAGGGTCAGATCGGTAAAGGTGCCTTTCCCCATCGCCCAGATCGCTTTGCCGGCAAGCTGCACCGTCGTGGCGGCGGCATTTGCGGAGTAAAGACGCGCATTCCTGCTGCGGACCGTCTCCACCTTGATATCGTTCTTAACGAACAGGGAAGCCGGAAGCTGATCCTGATCGGTAAACGGCACGGAACGCACCAGTGTGAGCACGGAGCCTTTGCCGCCCGTCACATTATTGATCTCCACATCAGGAAAACCCTGCGTACCAACGGCCGTCATATCCAGGCCGAGCAGCGCATCCTGCAGAGTGAGACGGCCGGTGCCGAGCACAAGATCGGCCGCGGCATCGCCGTCCCGATCCAAATGCACATTATCCAGCGTCACATCACCGCCCTTGATGTCGAGTTTCCCCTTATAGGTGATCGTCGTGGCAGGCACGCCCGATTCGATGCCGATGCCCCAGATCCGGAGCCTGCTGTAGTCTTTGGCCGCCGGCATCACGATCGTGCCCGCGTCGATGTCTCCGGGGACATAGATTGCGTATGCGTGGGTCGGCTGTTTATTATCCGTGATCTTCTTCAATAATGCATTCAGGCTCTCTCCCTCAAGATCTTCTTTTACCCGCCTGCCATTCTCATCGTATTCCGTCAGAGTCGGCTTATTCGGCATCGTTACCTGCACATAGAGATTCTCATCATCCTGCCTGTCGATCAGATAGAAGTATTGCTCTTCCCCTTCACCGGGATCATTGGCGAGGAGCAGGAGCCGTCCCATGATCTTCTGGTTTGTAAGATCCTCGTCACTCACAGGATCATATTTATCGTCCTCAAAGGAAGGCTCTTCCTGTCCGTCCCGCCTGCGGAAGAGTTCATCCACGGCCAAAACCGGATCATCCGGATGCGCCGGATTGCCTATCTGATCCACCCTGCGTCCGAGGAGTCTCCCCCGCAGGCGCTCCAGATATTCCGCGTGATCCGCGGGCAGACCCTTTACCGTGAGGAGTACCGCATTGACAGGTGCCTGCTTCTCCGTATCAGGGAACTGTGCCTGATAGGTATCTGCCTCCTCTTCAACGGGAACCAGTCCGTATTTGGAGAATCCGCTCGTCTCCGGCTCATAGACCATGACCTTGCAGACCTCGAACTGTCCGCCGTAGGCCAGTCGGTTGCCGGAGCCCATGGAGACCAGCCGGTGCGCGATCTTCAGATCGCCGTCCGCGTCCACACGGGAGGCATTCTCCCGCATCACCATCGTGCCGCCCAGGTCAAAATCTCCCGCCGTGGCAACCAGTGCATCATTCAGATCGATATAATTCGTAATATTGATGTCTCCGTCCGCACGGACCACAGCGCGGTCCACACGGGACCAGCCGTCCTCGCTCGTGAGATCACCTTTTACGATAAGGGTCGATTCCTCGACATTGAGACCGCTGTACGTCGTGACATCACCGGCGGTCAGCACGGCTCCGCCGTCCATCATGAGGTTGCGCACCCGCAAAGGAAGCCCATCCGCCTCGTACTTGTCGGAAGCGGAATCGAGGAACTGCACCTGAACACTCTGCCTGCTCTCCTTCTCCGGGTCTTCCAGTCCGCCGTTCAGATCCAGATCGGCGATCTCTGTCACGCCCGAGAGGATCGTGAGCGGAGCGCCCACGGCCATCTGCCCGACCCACTCGTCACCGTCCGGATTCGGATCCGCAAATATGCTGACATAGGACTCTGCTTCTTCGTCCGTGCCGTCTCCGGTCAGGCCGCCTAGCTCGCCCGTGACGCTCATGAGCTGCAGATGATGATCCTGCACATCAATGACCGACTGCTCCGCATCCAGGATAAAGCCGTGGATCATGGTGTCCGTTACCAGTTCCGTATCGTCCACATAAAGGGTTTCGCCGGGTTCGAACGGCTCGATCGTGAGCTTGTCCGTGTATTCCGGCATGTCTCCCCCGATCAGCATCTCGTCTGCGACCTGGACACGGTAACGGGGATACGCCGTCTTGTTCTTGATCTCATTTTCCCCCGTTTCATCATTCCATTCTTCATAGTAGATCGTTACCAGACCGTCTTCATCATGATCCTGGACAATCTCGCGGTCCTCACCATCGATGAATCCCACGACTTCATCCCAGGAACCATAGTCCTTGAAAGCGTCCGGATTCTCGACCTCGCGATCCTCGACCCATTGATTTCCCTGATCGTCACTGGCCACCACTGTGATCTGCTCGCAGACGCGGTAGGGGCTCGCGACATAGATCCTGCCGCAGGGCTGATCCTTGTATTCTTCGCGGTCATAGCCATTCCAATAGCTGTAGGCCGTGAGTTTGCCGTCGGCTCCGAGGACGAACTGGCCGATACGCTCCCGGTCCCCGGTCCAGTCTTCATCGGTGCTCAGGATATCGCTGTTCGTATCCGGCCAGGTGTCGTACCCCTCATCATCGAACATGCTGATCTCCATCTTTACTTCACGGGAAGCCGCCGTCTTCCTGCCGCCCAGCGCGCCCAGGTATTTTGCGGCGACGGGAGCGACCACGCCGATGCTCTTCACCGCCGCGGTCTTGTAGGCGAGTTCGCCGCCGCGCAGATGGATCGTGTGATAGCTCTCCGGCTCGGAGACCGGCACATTGACATATACCATGCCGTCATCTCCGCCCCGCAGGAGGGTCAGATGATTGAGATTGAAATGCGGACTTCCGTACTGCTGGGCGGAGAGTATCGCGCCGTCCGCCAGATAGGTAAAGGTGCCCGGTGCCGCCAGTTCCCAATCATGTCCGTCGACCTGCTCCGTCACGGTCGGCATGTTGAGATCATAGACCTTCATTTCGGCAGCCGTGCCGAGGGCGAGTCCGGAGAGATCCGAATGCCCCAGGTCCACGGCACCGTCCGCCCAGAGTTCCGCAAGCGCGTACTCGGGATTGGGGACCGGATCGGCACCCACGATGACATCCGTCCACTGTACCTGATCGCGATCTGCAGAATCCGTGACCGGATCGCCGTTCCAATCAAGATAGTACTCTCCGTCTTTGGCGGGACTCTGGATATTTTTTGATGACGCATGGAAACCGTCCGCCGAGAAACGGGCTCCCGTTCCGACAACGACGCGGCCGGCGGGATCCTGCTCATCCGTATATTCCTCCAGATTCATGTTCATGGGGTCGACAACATAGAATCCGAAGTCGTCCTCCGGCTCCTGCCGTTCCACCCATACATTTCGCATGACATTGACACCGCCGTCGACATACAGTTCGCTCCGGCCGCTCCAGTCCTCGTCATCATGATATTTCACGATCTCAAGAAGTCCGGCGCCGCCGTCCGTCATCCTGTCCGTGCCGGCCGCCGCTTCGATCGCGGGCCTGCCGGTCGTGAGTTTTCCCTCCTTTAGCGCGCCGGCGCGCAGCGTGATCTCCCCTACATTCCAGCTGCCGCCGTGGACGAAGATCCTGGCCGCGTCGAGCCGGACATCCTGCATATTGACCATGTCTTCGCTGTCGGACGTGGTTCCGCCGAGGCGGATCGTACCGCGGTTCACGGCGATCTCACGCAGTCCGCTAAACACGTATGCGTTCACTGACCCGTCGTCCGTCAAGGATTCATGGCCCAGATACAGGGTGTCATTGAATGCGTTCATGTAGATGCTGCCGTTCCTCCAGGTCACTCTGTCGGACAGATAGAGCGCGGTCGACCCGCTGCTGTTCGGATCCTTGTCAATATTGTGGTCATCCAGATCGATCGTCACGTCGTCTTCCGAAGAGACGATGTAGAGTGTGTCAAACGCATCCAGATGCAGGCTGTCATCTGCCTTGCCGCCGCTTTCGACAGTAAGGACCGCGGCGAGGTCCGAGAGGTTGCCCACCTCTTCAGACAGACTCTGGAAGCCGTAATTGTTCCCATATGAGTCATAACTGTTCCAGGTCACCGGCGTCACGACGCTGCCGTTCTTTGTGAAGACAAAGCCATCATCGGTCTTCATGACTTCACCGCCGGTCACATACTCCAGGGTGAGGTACGCGTACACATCGGGATCGGGGTCCGGGTCCGGATCGGGATCCGGGTCAGGGTCGGGATCCGGGTCGGGATCGGTCAGGAGTTCGGGCGTATCGTCCGGGACGGGTGTGAGGACCTCGTCCGCGGGATCTGTGCCGTCATCGTCCGGAAACGCAAAAACGGCCGTGTCCGCGGCGTCTTCGCCGTCCACGTCCGTTTCCGGATCGGAGGATTCCTCCTCCGCATATTCTGCCGCTGGTTTTTCTTTAGCCGATACTTCGGAGAGCGCCTCCGGTGCGGCTTCCGGCAGAGTGACCGTCTGCACCCCCCCATTTTCGCGGTTTGTGTCCGCGCCGGCTGCGCGGACCGCGTCCACATTGGTGAAGAGCATGGCGAGCGCCAGCAGGCATGCCAACAACCGGTTCCCATTGCGTCTGTTCATGGTGGTTCCCCCTTTTCCTATCGATCAGCTCCGTGTCAACGGGTGCGAGACCTATTACAGCATATTATGAATCATTTTACATGATGCGGGGCGTCCTGTCATGATACTTTTGGTATACTGTTGCGGACGGAGGACTTGGTTAGGCCGCTCGGCTTGCCCGTGGTTCCGGGTACCCGAAATCATCTATTTCCCGCGTTTTCGGGTACCCGGCCGCGGCAGTTTCTCCCCGCGAAGCGACCCGGCTGCGCGATCGGGGTACCTGAAAATGCCTATTTCCCGCGTTTTCGGGTACCCGGCCACGGCAGTTTCTCCCCGCGGAGCACTCTGACAGGCTGATCGGGGTACCTGAAAACTCAAATTTCCCGCGCTTTCGGGTACCCGGCCACGGCAGTTTCTCCCCGCGGAGCGACCCGGCATCCCGTTCAGGGTACCTGAAAATGCCTATTTCCCGCGCTTTCGGGTACCCGGCTGCGGCTGTTTCTCTCCGCGGAGCACTCTGACAGGCTGATCGGGGTACCTGAAAACTCAAATTTCCCGCGCTTTCGGGTACCCGGCTGCGGCAGTTTCTCCCCGCGGAGCACTCCGGCAGCTCGATCAGGGTACCTGAAAATGCCAATTTCCCGCGCTTTCGGGTACCCGGCTGCGGCAGTTTCTCCCCGCGGAGCACTCCGGCAGCTCG
>JAFXTJ010000022.1 GCA_017535945.1 Lachnospiraceae bacterium | reverse complement strand
AGGAACACGGACGCGATGAGCAGCGTCAGCTGCCAGTTGATCACAAAGAGCACGATACAGATGCAGACGGATACCACGAGCTCCGAACAGAGTCCCAGAAGGGCCATCACCATCGAGAAGAGCTTGGGAATATCGCTGTCCGTGATCCTGAAGACCGTGGGGATATCCGCCCCGAGATAGGCTTCATAAGGGCGGTTTAAGAACACCCGCATCACCCGGCTGATCATGTCGTTCCGCGCCCTGGTGATAAAGGTGCTCTGTCTGGCGGTCAGGAACAGGATGTAGAGATTCTTGATGACGAACAGAAAGACCAGGGCGATCAGCATCGTCACGACGAGTCTGGTGTCCGAATCCGCCAGATGCAGGCCGTTTAAGACGGACGCCAGTGCGGGACGTGACATCATGGCTTTCCGCATACCGGAAGGATCGATGACCGCGCTCATGACCGGCACCATCATGGAGACCCCCAGTGTCTCGAAGAGGCCGCCGATCAGGATCATGACCCCCAGTACCAGGAACTGTCCCTTCTGTCTGTTGTCAAATATCTCAAAAAGCTTACGAAACATGCAGTTTCCTCATTCTGTCCGTATAGACCGCATCGCCCGGCCGGTTGTTGAACCATCTGTCCGGTGCGATGACGATGCCTGTCTCTTCCTCCGCACGGGCGCTCCATGCTCCCCACCAGGAGAAGCTGGAGTTCGCCAGGATATGGTGCCGGCACAGCCGCATCAGCAGCAGGGAAGCCGCATCGATCTCCGCCGGTCCCTCCGTCTCTCCGGACAGCAGACTGCAGACCGGGACGAACCTCCCTCTGCCGGCTGCTTCTCCCTCCTGTGCGAACTGTGCTGCGTAGGCCGCATCATCGCTGAACACATAAAACACGGCGTCCGGCACGCTCCCGCGCACCAGCGTCACCGCTTCCCCGTAATAATGCTCCGTGCAGATCCCTCCGTGGGTCTTCGCGGGTTCCGCAAGCAGATAATCCCCGCGCCGGATATGCAGGCTCACGGCATGCTCTCCGTCCGCCATGATCCGTTCCGCCGCCGCGGCAAAGCCCGCCGGTCCGCCACCGGACATCCTGCGCCGGATGTTCTCCGCAAAGATCTCCCCGAGCGTCTCCCGCACGGACGGATCCCCGAAGTACCGGTCACTCTGGAAATAACCGTTTAAGTACGCTTCCTCCATCGCGAGGACCTCCGGATGAAAAGCGGCATCCGGCTCCTCCCATTCCAGGTTCCTGCGGCCGGTGAGCTTCCTCCGGATCCGGCTTACGGGATCCATAAAAGCGTCCCGGAGAGTGCGTACCTCCCGGTCCGTAGCCGTTTCATAACGGATCCCGAGCGTCCGGGCCAGGCACGGCGTCCGCTGCAGATCACCCTCAAAACCGAGGATCTCGTCCATCTTCACGCTGCGCCCCATGGCTTTCAGCTGCAGATAGAGCGCATATTGAAAGAGCTGATTGCCCAGCCCCCCCTGCAAACGTATGATCACCATATCCTATCCATTATAGTACCGCGCTATCCCGCCCGCAACCGGCGCCTGAGCGGGAGGACGACACCTTCGTTCAGATCCGTGAACCGGTCATAGAACCAGGGATGCAGGAGGAAAAGCCGCATCCTGAGCCGCTGATGCGGATCGGAGACCGGTGTGGAATAAAGCGCGTCAAAACGGTCTCTGCACAGATCCCGGATCGCCTTTTTAAGCTCTCTCCTGTGATCGTCCGCGCGGGATCCGGTCCGGTCACGCCCGGCAGCGCTATAGAACACGAGCAGTTTTTTACAGACCATGTAATCATGCATGAGCACCAGGTCATGACAGCCGATGCTCTCAAGAAACCGGTCGCGCTCCGCATAGGACGGGAGCTGGATATGCAGGATCTCATCGATCGTGGAGGTGTTCGTGGCACTGTCACCGCGGTCCGTTACATAATTGTGCATCGGCTTATCGATATAACAGACGCGTTCTGCCGATGCCATGAACTGTGTGACATAGAGAATGTCCTCATATTTCGTGAGCGGAAACCGCAGATCGCGTACGAGATCCGTCCGGCAGAGCTTGTTCCACACCGCGTTCTGCACCACATAACGGTCATCCTCCGCGATGAGCCAGAACAGCGCCTCCCTCCGGTCCCATACGTACACCGCCTCCTCACCGGCCGGCAGATCTGCAGAGGCCACCTCCTGCCGGCCGTCCACCATGCGATAGCGGCAGACCGCCATATCCGCGCCGAATTGCCGGATGCATCCCATCATATACTCGTACATCCGCGGCTCGATATAGTCGTCTCCGTCAAGATAAGTGAGAAAACTCCCCGTGACCCGGGCGAGTCCGGCATTGCGCGCATCTCCGGGCCCGCCGTTCTCCTTATGGATCACCCGGATCCGGTCATCCCGCGACGCGTAGAGATCACAGATCTCCCCCGTGCGGTCCGTGGATCCGTCATCGACGAGCAGGATCTCCAGATTGCGATAGGTCTGCGCCAGCAGGGAGCGGATACTGCGCTCCACAAGAGAGCCGATATTGTAACAGGGCACGATCACACTGATCGTGTCCGTCTGTTCCTCCGGAGGGACAGACTGCGGCACAACCCCGGTCTGTCTGCCTCCCGCAACGGTATCAGGAAGCGTGTAGGTCTTAGCCTTCCTGCCCATGGAATTCCTCCAGCCACTCCTCGAACATCAGAATGAACCAGATCTGCTCACGCCAGATGCCGCGCTCGGTATGATCACGCCAAAGCCGTTCGACGATGGCGCTGTCCAGATATCCTTCCCGCCGGATCTTCTCCGGATCCAGCAGTTTCTCCGCCCAGCTGCGCAGAGGTTCCTCCAGGAGCCACTGCGGCACCGGGATGCTGAACCCCTTCTTGGGCCGGTCCATGAGTTCCCGCGGTACGTGGCGGTAGAGCACGTCTCTGAGGATCCGTTTGCCCCTCTGCTTCTCCGCCGTACCTTCCGTACCCTGCTCCACCAGATAGTCCACCGGCAGCGTCCAGGAAAACTCCACGACATCCGGGTCGAGGAGCGGCACGCGGCTCTCCAGGGAAACAGCCATCGCACAGCGGTCCACCTTCACCAGGATATCGTCCGGATGATAGAGGATCAGATCCGCCAGCATGGGCTCCCGGTAAGGCGCCTCTTCGCCGGGCTGCCATAAACGCCCGCTCTCCGTAAGCTGCGTGAGTTTGTAGGGCAGCGCCCCCTTCCCGGCCGGCAGCGCAATCCGGTCGATCAGCGCGTCATAGTCGGATTCCAGCCGGTGCAGTTCCACCGGGTTCCGGGCGGCAAGCAGACGGGATTTGAGCCGTCTCACCTCATTGTCCGCGACAAACGGGAGCCGTTGCAGCAGAGCGCTCGCCGGACGGCGCAGCCCCGCCGGGATCCCCTGCATCTTCTGCCAGATCCTGGACACGGAGAAATAGGAGGTATAGCCGCAGAAGAGCTCATCTCCCGCGTCCCCGGAGAGGGAGACCGTGACATGCTCTCTGGTCATTTTGCTCACCAGATACGTCGGGATCTGCGAGGAGTCGCCGAAGGGTTCTCCCGCCATCCGCGCCAGATGCGGGATCACCGCCAGCGCGTCGTCCTTTGTGATATAGAGTTCCGTATGCTCGGTCCCCAGATGCGCGGCAATCTCCCGCGCGATGGGAGCCTCATTGAAGCCCTCCTCCCGCATGCCGATCGTAAAGGTGCGCACGGGTGCCGCATGATCCCGGCGCGCCACTGTCTGCATGAGAGAAACGATCGTCGAGGAGTCGATCCCCGCCGAGAGGAACGCGCCGAGCGGCACGTCAGCGACCATCTGACGCTCCACGGCATCCGTCAGCAGCTCCTCCAGCCTCTGTGAAGCTTCTTCAAAGCTCCCACGGAACGGTTCCCGCATCCCGCGCCGCATGGCCCCGGCCATGGACCACCAGATCCCGTACCGGTGCCCGGTCCCCGCGGGCATCTCTTCCGTCCCGTCCTCCGGCAGATCTCCGGAGAACGACTGCCGCTGCAGACGGTCCAGTTCCTCCTCCGGATCGAAATACGCAAAAGGCGCCTCCACCGTGAGCATACTTCCGGGCTCCAGTTTCCGGATATCCCGGTAGATCGTGTAGGGAGCGGGGATATAACCGTGAACAAAATACAGGGGCAGCACCCTGCGGTCGATCTCGCCCGCAAACCCCGGGATCTTTGTCAGACACCCGATATCGGAGGCAAACGCAAAGACCGGGTGTTCCGCATCCCGGCCTGCACCGCGCACAAATCCGTAATACAGGGGCTTCTCCCCCACCCGGTCCCTGGCAAGCGTGATCCGGCCCGTCTCATGATCAAAAAGCGCAAACGCGAACATCCCGTGACAGCGCCGCAGCGCCTCTGCGACGCCCCAGGATTCCACTGCCTCCAGCAGGCTCTCCGTATCCGAAGTGCCGCGCCAGGACCCGGGGCTCACGCGGTATTCTTCCTCCAGCATGCGCCGCAGGATCATATGATCGTAGATCTCTCCGTTATAGACGATGGAATACCTGCCTGAATGGGAGCGCATGGGCTGGGCACCGGTATCCGACAGATCGATGACAGCCAGCCGCCGGTGCCCGAAGGTGATATCACAAACCTCTTCTCCGGCGTGAAACGCAAAGAACGCCGCTCCCTCATCATCCGGCCCGCGGTCCCGGATGTGATCCGTCATGGCATGGATCACCCGTTCCCGCTGTTCCTTATCCCGATGCAGATTGCAAAACCCTGCTATCCCGCACATATCTCCTCACCGGTCCCTGTCCGCCTGAATCTCCTGCCTGTCTGCCGCCGCGGCAAGCACCCGCTCCCACAGATCGGTCACGTGACCCGACAGATGCTCATCCCGCATCCGCTCCGCCGCCGCACCGAGCCGCGCACAGAGCGCCGGATCCCCGAGCAGCCGTTCCAATGCGGCCACCAGCGCATCCTCGTCCCCGGCGGGGATCACGACCGCATCTTCTCCGTCGTGCACCAGCTGCCCGATCCCGCCGTAGAGACAGTCTGTCGTGATGCAGGGAAGTCCCAGGCACATCGCTTCAATGAGCGCATTGGGCATCCCCTCGCGGCCGGAAGTGAGACAGAAGATGTCCGCTCCCGCCAGTTCTTCCGCGATCCGCGTGGTCTGTCCGGCGAAACGGACCTCATCCGCAATACCAAGCGCATCCGTGAGCTTTTCCAGTTTTTCCCTGTCCTCGCCGTCACCGTATAAGACGAGACGTACCGGATGTGCGGGATGCGACAGATGAAGTCTCGCCACCGCCCGGATCAGCATCGCAAAATTCTTATTGGCATCGAGCCGTCCCACGCCGGCGATCACACGGGTCCTGCCCGGATCCGCATCCTGCCGCCGGGGACGTTTCATCAGAAATTCCGCGGCGATCTCATTGGGGATCACAACGGCGCGTTGTTCAACCGCCCTTGAGAACCACGCTCCCGCCGCTTTGGTCTGCACCGCCACGGCTGCCGCGCGGGGAAACAGGAGCTTTGCGGACAGCCGCATGCCCGCTGTCGGATACTCCTCGAGAGGCGTCGCCCGGACAGAGACCACGACCGGGATCCGGCCGGCCGTGGACAGCGCCATCAGATTGTTCTTGCCGATAAAGGATAAAATAACATCTGGTTGCAAATCCTGCCAGATCTCCTTCAGCCGTCTTCTGCGGGTGATAAATCCCCTGATCCTCCCGCCCGCTTCTGCGGCGGGGATTCCGGAAAAGACCCTGCCGATCCCGTCCCCCTGCCGGATCCGCATGCGGAGCGGCTGCTCCGTTATGAGCGTCCGGGCGGTAACGGTGGTTTCCCCGTCCTCCGGACAGGCCTCCGCGTCATCTCTGCGCCAGAGCGCATGAGGCAGTTCATATTCCTGTTCCGCCGCATAGGTAGTCACAAAGGTGATCCGCCAGCCGCGCAGGAAAAGGGCCTCCGCGAGATTGGCCATCACATGCTCCGCACCGCCCAGCGACAGTGATCCGATATAAAAGGCCGCATGCCTGCCGGCCCCGGGTTTTACTTCCCGCGGCACCACGCGCGCTCCCATTTCTGGAAGACATAGAACGGCCAGACGATCACGGAATAATTCTGTCCGGTCGCCGGTCCCGCATCACCCTTTAACACAAAATCCGTCACGAATTTCGACACGTATTCCGGATCAAAGATCCCCTGCTCCGTGAGATAACTCATGGAACTGAGCTCCAGCAGTTCCTTCTGCAGGGGGCCTCTCAGCCATTTCCCCACCGGTGCGCCGAAGCCCTGCTTCGGACGGTCCAGCAGTTCCCGCGGGATATAGTCGCCCGCGAAGTCCTTGAGGATCGCCTTTTTCTCACCGTTCCGGTATTTAAAGCTCTGGGGCAGACGGAAGCTGTACTCCACCACGCGGGTATCGAGGATCGGGCAGCGTGTTTCCAGGGAATACTTCATGGACGCCCGGTCCACCTTGCACAGGATGTCACTGGGCAGATAGGTCTCCATATCGAGGAGCATCCGGATCACCTGC
Source organism: Lachnospiraceae bacterium (assembly GCA_017535945.1). Taxonomy (GTDB): domain Bacteria; phylum Bacillota; class Clostridia; order Lachnospirales; family Lachnospiraceae; genus Butyrivibrio. The sequence goes on along the minus strand of JAFXTJ010000022.1, from coordinate 22,480 downwards.
CAGTCTGCGGCATGATACCGCTCCTCCGGATACTTCACGGGCACCGCCTGCTCCAGAAACAGCCGTTTCTTCTCACTCTCCGACGCGCCGCACACAAAAGACTGCGCCGCCTCCATATAGGTCCGGGAGGAGAACTGCGTCTTCGTATTCCTGTCACGGTTATCCGCCACGACACGCACCTTGAAAGGATAGCGGTCGGCAAGTTTCTTTCCGCCTCCGAGCGGGATCCTGCCCACGAGATCCGCCAGCGCCCCTGCCGCGTCAAGACGCTGGGCCTGCGCCACATTGTCATAGATATTATATCCGCAGAAGAGCTCATCCCCGCCGTCGCCGGAGAGCGCCACGGTCACATCGCGCTTCGCGGTCTCGGAGACCAGCATTGTCGGGATCTGTGAAGGATCCGCAAAGGGTTCGTCAAAATACCGGGGCAGGGATTCCACAAGATCGAACATCTCGCGTTCGGTGATGATGCGCGTCGTGTGCTTCGTCCCCAGATGCGCCGCCACGGCCTCCGCCGCGCCCGACTCGTCGAATTCCTGCTCCTCAAAGCCCACGGCAAAGGTCCTCACGGGGACATCGCTGATCTCCTGCGCGATCGCCGCCACAAGAGAGGAATCATATCCTCCGGAAAGGAAAAGTCCCAGCGGCACATCCGACGCCATGCGCTCTTTCACGGCCGTATGCAGCAGTTCCTTCAGCTCCGCCTTGCCCTCGGCATAGTCCGCGACCGGTTCCTTTGAAAGCGTCTCATACCGCTCCGGCAGATCCCAGTATTTCCGCTTTTCCACGACCATTTCCCCGAAGCCGTTACAGACCGCCTTCAGGAGTTCGCCGGGCATCAGCTGGTACACACCGGCAAAAATGGTCTCCGGCGCGTGGATGTATTGATGATAGAAATACCGGGGCAGCACCCTGCGGTCGATCTCCCGCGCAAAGCCGGGCGCCGTCATGATCGGTGTCAGCGTGGAGGCGAAGAGGATCTCCCCGTTTTCCTGCTGATAATACAGCGGTTTCTTGCCCATCCGGTCACGGGCCAGAAACACGGTGGCAGTCTCCCGGTCGAAAAGCGCGATCGCGAACATGCCGTTCAGACGGGAGACGAATTCCTCCCCCCAGGTGAGATATGCCGCCAGGATCACCTCCGTGTCGCAGGAGGAGCGGAAGGGATACGCCGACAGTTCCTCCTTCAGTGCGGCCGTATTGTAGATCTCGCCGTTGAACACGACGCTGATCCTGCCGTCCGCGGAATGCATTGGCTGATGCCCCAGAGCGGAGAGGTCGCGGATGGCCAGGCGTCTCTGCGCAAACCCGACGGTGTAACCGCCGCGGGTCTCATACAGTTCGGCTCCGGCATCATCCGGTCCCCGGTGGCGCATGGTATCGTTCATCTCCATGAGCGTCTCGCGGGGGATCACCCGTTTTGCGATATATCCGCAGATCCCGCACATATCAGTTTCCCCTGTTCCTCATCAGCTCCCGCAGGACCTCTTCCCCGCGCTGCAGCTGGTTATCCGTCCCGTCCGCACGATAAGCCTCATCATCAAATACCACTTCCACATCGGGGGAAAGTCCCACGCCGTTCAGGTCCGTGCCGGCCGGCGTGTAGTAGTTTTCCACCGTGAGCTTGATGGCGGAATCATCGTCCAGACGGAAGATCCGCTGGACCACTCCCTTGCCGTAGGTGGTGGTGCCCACCAGTTTCCCCAGCCCGTGATCCCGGATGGCACCCGCCAGGATCTCCGAAGCGCTGGCCGTATACCCGTTGGTCAGCACCACGATGGGGAAATCCACGGCATGTTTGCCGTCACAGGTGTAGTTCTCCCGGTTGCCGTCGCGGTCCAGTGTGTAGACGATATTTCCCTCCGGCAGGAGCATGCGGGCAATATCACAGACTGCATCCAGATTGCCGCCCGTGTTGCTGCGCAGATCCAGGATCAGTCCCTGCATCTCCCTGCTCTTCAGCGCCGCCAGTCCTTCCGCGAACTGATCCGGCGTCACATCATCAAATTCGGAGATGGCGAGGTACCCGATCCCGTCCTCCGGATCTCTGGTCTCCACCGTGGGGGATTCGATCCGGTCACGGACGATCTCCACATCAAAGCTCTCTCCGCCGCGGAGGATCGTGAGCCGCACGCTTGTCCCGTGCTCCCCGCGGACCCGGGATACGACGGTGGCCAGATCAAGTCCCGCGGTGCTCTCTCCCTCCACCGCAGTCAGCAGATCGTTCTCCATCAGGCCTGCACGCTCAGCCGGGGATCCCGACATGGTCCCGGCGACAACCGGGTATTCCGAATCCTGCGTGACCATCATATAGGCGCCGATCCCCTCGTAGACTCCCTCGATGTCGCTCATGATCTCCGTGAGATCCTCCTCGGTATAATAGACGGAATAAGGATCTCCCAGAGCATCCACCATCCCGGCATACATCCCCTCCCGGAGCGCCGCATGATCCACTTCGGTCCGGTAGAAACGGGTGTCGATATATTCTCCGATAAGATCCAGCTTCCGCTTTGTGGCCACATCGACGATCCCGCGTTTCCCGAAGAGGAGTATCGCCAGCAGGACCGCACAGACCGCCATGACGATCCCGCAGACCATGCCCAGCACAAAAAGCAGGCCGCCGTGCCCGCGCTGCCGTTCCGATGTATATTGCGTCATCTCTGTTTCTTCCATCCTGTTCTCCGTATCTGTCGTTGAAGGGTCATGATGTCAGCGGATCGTTCCTCCGCTCCCCGTGTCCCTACTTCAGATAATTCCACGGGCTCACATAGTTCCCGTTCAGACGCACGCCGAAATGCAGGTGATTGCCGGTCGAGCGTCCCGTGGATCCCACCGCGGCGATGTTCTGACCCTTGGACACCTCCTGTCCTCTCGTAACGGACAGCGACGAACAGTGCATGTAGATCGTATACAGCCCGCTCCCGTGGTCGATCATGACATAGTTACCCATGGAGGAGGAATAATCCGCCGCCACCACCCTGCCGTCATAGGCGGCCACGATCGCCGTCCCGTAGGGCGCGGCCATATCCACGCCGTTGTGCATCATCTCCACGCCCAGCGTCGGATGCATGCGCATCCCGTAATTGTCCGAGATCCTCGTATACTTCGGGCAGGGCCAGGCGAAGACGCCCCCGTTGTACACCCTGCGCTGGGATTCTGCGAGAGCGGCCTTGTCGGCTGCCACCGCCTTTTCCAGTGCGGCGATCTCCGCCGTTTCCTGCGCGATGATTGCCTTGTATTCCTCGATCTGAGCCTCCTTGTCGCCGATCTCCGCAGTGACCTGGTTGATCTGCTCGTTCTTCTCGGTCAGCAGGACCTGCACGGATTCCTGCTCCGTCTTGACCTCCTCGTTCGCCGCTTCGAGCGTGGCCTCCTCTTCCTCCAGCGCCTCCTTGACCAGTGTCACATACTCGGTGTTGGCGATATATTCGTCGAGCTTGCGCCGGTCATAAGCGGAGATCTGTTCGATATACTCCGCACGGTTGAGCATGTCGGGATAACTGTCCGCCTCAAACAGCAGGGCCAGATAATAGGTCTCCCCGCGCTCATACATGAACCGGATCCGCTGCTTCATGGCCGCGTACTGCGCCTCCTGCGTCGCCACGGCCTCCGCGAGCTCCGTCTTCGTCTCTTCGATCTCTTCCTTCTTGGCTTCGATCTGGGCGTTCAGTTCCTCGATCCGCTCCTCGATCTGTACGAGATTGCCGTCGAGCTCCTCGATATAGGCCGCGAGGTCATCCTTGCTCTGCTGGAGACTGGCCTTGATCTTCTCCAGATCGGTCATGTTGGACTTTAAGCTGTCCCGCTCCTTCTTCTGCTTGGCGATCTTGGCCTCCTGCTCCTTGATGGAGGCCTCCGTCGGCACGGCATAGACACGCATTGAAGGGGATGCATAAAGCACCCCCGCCGTACACAAAGCAAGAGCCGTGACGCGCAGCAGCGCCTGTCTCACGGCTCCCGTTCCGCCTTTCCCTTTATTCCTGCAGATCATGCGTCCCTATACTCTCAGATGCCTTCTGACGGTCACAAAGCTGCCGATAAAGCCGATCCCCACACCGATGATAAAGGTGGCCGGGACAAGCCTCTCAAAAATGGTTTCGATCGGGAGGAACCGCAGCAGATTCGACAGGATCGCAAATCTGCCGCTGATGAATTCCGTGATCTGTCCGTACACGAAATAGATCACCCCGAGCGGAATGGCAGAGCCGATGGCACCGATCAGCATACATTCGATGACAAAAGGTGCCCGCACGAAATAATCCGTGGCACCGATGTATTTCATAATGGTGATCTCATCCTGTCTGACCGAGATCCCGATCGTGACGGTGTTGCTGATGAGGAAGATGGACACGCCGAAGAGGATCGCGATGATGGCGATGGAGATATAAGCCACCAGCCGGTTGATCCCGGAGAGCGTGGTCGCCGTCACCTCCGATCGGTTGACCTCACGCACGCCCTGGATGGATTCCAGGAATGTCACCAGCCCCGGCTGCATTGAGACATCGCTCAGATAGATCTGCAGATTGGCGGAATCCACCAGCGGATTCTCCGTAAACCCGTCGGCATAGGGTCCCAGATAGCCCTCCTTGAAGCCCTCCCAGGCCATGTCGGCGGAGATGTAATCCACCTTGCGCACCTCGGTGCGCTGTTCGAGCGCCGACTGGATCGCCAGGATCTGTTCCTCCGTGACGCCCTGATCGAAGAATACCGTCACGGACACACCTTCCTCGGCGGCCCTGACCATGTTCTGGAAATTCAGGACGATCGTATAGAAAAGTCCGAACAGGAAGAGGCAGGCGGAAATGGTGGCGATGGAAGCCAGCGTATACCAGCGGTTTCTCGTCAGTCCCCGAAAGCCCTGTCCGATCGTATAGAAAAAGGTGCTAATCCTCTTCATCCCGGTAGACTCCTTCCTCCTCGTCCTCCACGATCACGCCCCTCTTCAGTGTGATGACACGCTTCTTCATGGCGTTGACCACTTCCTTGTTATGCGTGACCACGAGTACCGTGGTCCCGTTCTCGTTGATCTTCTCGAGCAGATGCATCATATCCCAGGTGATATTGGGATCCAGATTACCGGTAGGCTCATCCGCCAGCAGGATCGCCGGCTTGTTCACCAGCGCCCTTGCAAGCGCCACACGCTGCTGCTCACCGCCGGAAAGCGCACGGATCTTGTTCTTGTACTTCCCGGCCAGGCCGACCGTGGCCAGGACCGCAGGAACATTCTTGCGGATATCCCTGCCGGGAGTCTGCACGATACGCTGGGCGAAAGCCACATTCTCATAGACATTGCGGTCCTTGAGCAGCCGGAAATCCTGGAACACGATCCCCAGATTCCTGCGGAATTTCGGGATCTTGCCGTGACGGATCCGGACCAGATCATAGCCCATGACCGTGATCTTGCCCTCCGTGGGGAGCAGCTCCCTTAACAGGAGCTTGATCAGGGTCGATTTGCCCGAGCCGGAATCACCCACGATGAACACGAATTCCCCCCTGCGGATATGCAGGGTGACGTCGTGCAGCGCAGGTGTCTGCTTGTCATAGGTCTTGCTGACATGCTCCAGCGTGATGATCTCGTCCGGCGGTATCTTTTTTGCTCGTCTTCTGGGCGGTCCAAACATTTTCTTCCCCCTGTCAGTTCGGCTGGTCAAAAGCCTCCATATACTTCATGTATCGTACGACCATCCGCGCGATGCGGTAGGTCATGGCATCCTCAAAGACGCGGATATCCAGTCCCGTCAGTTTCTGCAGCTTGTCCAGGCGATACACCAGCGTATTGCGGTGAATGAAGAGCTTCCTCGCCGTCTCCGAGACATTGAGACTGTTCTCGAAAAACGCTTCCGCCGCCTGTGTCTCTTCCTCCTCGATATTGTCGGGATCAAAGTTCCCAAAGGTTTCCGCCAGGAACATCCGGCAGAGCGGGAGCGGCATCTGATAGATGAGACGTCCGATCCCCAGCTCGCTGTAGCAGATGATCTGCTCCTCCCCGCGGAAGATCCTGCTCACATCCAGCGCCATGTCCGCTTCCTTGTAGGAACGGGAAAGCTCCTTGAGCCTCTTTGCGACCGTGCCCGCGGAGATGCGCAGATCCGTCAGGCCCGCCTGCGTAAGCCTCCCGAAGAGGCCGTCGGCATACGCCTTGCACTCCTCCGTCACCGCCGCGTCCTCCCCGGCGGCAACGCCGAGGATCAGCACGACATCCTTCTCATCGATCTGGGTCACATGTTCGCAGGCGGGATCCGCCGCTTCCCTGCGGACGGTCTCCATCCGGCCCGTGTCCCATTCCGTTTCGGAACGGATCACAAAACATATCCTCTCCTGCGCCTCCGCGATGTGCAGCTTTTTGGCGCGGCTGATGATATCCACATACAGCAGATTGTCCAGCAGGAGATTCTTGAAGAAATTGTCCTTATCGAACCGTTCGCGGTACGCCGCCACCAGTCCGGCGATCTGAAAAGCGGCCAGTCTGCCGACCATATGTGCCTGCTCCCCGGTCCCCTGCACGCCGAGCACATATTCCGGACGCTCTCCGTCGTAGATCTTATACAGCAGCTCCTCCCTGATCTGCTGCATGTCAGCGGAGGATCGGGCAAACGCCGCGATCTCCTCCGGAGGGATCTCCGCCTCCGGCGGGAGTGCCATCCCGGAGGAGGCCACTCCTCCCCCTTCCGTATCATAGACCGCGAGCGGCAGATTTGCGATGCCCGCGATTCCTTCCAAGGTATCCTGCATGATCTTTCTTGAGATCATGAACCCTCCGTTTCAGAATGAGCACACCATAATCCAGTTAACCATTTTATAATAACGGGAAGAATAATTCAATAATGAATGTTATTTTTATTGTTTTCCGCTTTCTTCTGTGATAATGTGAAAACAGGGGTATACCCCGTGAGCAGGAGGCGTGTTTTTCCAGGGAGGGAACAAGATGGACATTATGCCGATGATCGACATCCCCAAGCTTTCCATGGCGATGTCGGCGAACAAGCTGCAGCAGGATTTCGGCGTAGCGATGCTCTCCATGAGCCTTGACAATGCCGAAGCGGTCGGTGAAGCGCTGGCGGAAGTGATGGATTCCTCAATGGAGCTCTCCGTCAATCCGGACGTCGGTGCCAATTTCGACGTGCGCGTCTGACCGGAGGAAGAAACCACCAAAAACAAAAACGAACCCCGCCGGGGTTCGTTTTTGTATGCTCCGTCACTTTCCCCGGTCCGCGGGGACGATCCCGTCCACCGTGATCCGGATCCTGCCCTGCTTCAGCAGGCGTCCCACCGCGCGCTTAAACTCATTCTTGCTCATGCCGGCCTGTTCCCGGATCAGTTCCGGGGATGCCTTGTCCGTGAAGGGGATCCGCCCCTCCGCCGCAAGCCGCTGCATGATCCTGTCCGCATCCGTATCCATCTGCAGATACGCCTTCTCCCTGAGGGACAGGGACAGCCTCCCGTCAGGCTGCACCCGTGCGATGCGTACCCGCACCTGCTGCCCCACGGTGATCTCTCCCACCAGTTCCTTTTTGGGGATCAGTCCCGAATAGCGGTCATCCACGGCCACAAAAGCACCGAAATTGTCGCTCTTCTCGTAGACGCAGCCTTCCGCCCAGTCACCGGCCCGGTAAGGAGCCTGCGTTTCCAGCGCCTCATAGACATTCATCGCGGCAACGAGCCGCCCGGACTTATCGGTGAGCACGGTACAGAGAACGCTCTCTCCCTTTTTCACGCGTTTCGTCTGATTGGCGAAAGGGAGCAGCAGATCCTTGGGCAGACCCCAGTCCAGAAAGGCGCCGATCCGGTTCGTTTCCCGCACGATAAGGCGTCCCACCTGTCCCGGCATGAGTGCGGGCGTCTGTGTCGTGGCGACCAGACGGTCCTCCGAATCAAAATACAGAAATACCTCTACCGGATCCCCCGGTTTCACGCCGTCCGGCACATAGCGCCGGGGCAGAAGGACGCGTTCCGTCTCTTTCCCGTCCGGATCGCCGGGGACCAGATAGACCCCGTGCTCCGTCCTCTCCTGCACCCGGAGTGTCTGTTTCTCGCCCGCCCGCAGCATCATACGGCTCCTTCCGTCCCGTGCGCACAGGTGAATTCCACCGTGCACCACGTCTCATCCGCCTCATCCGAAAAACATACCGTCACGAGCATCCCCCCGTCCGCGCTGCGGCGGTTGATCCGGGGACAGAACACATCCCCGAGGTGCGCCTGCTTCTTATACTCGGCGCGGATCCTCGTGATCTCCGGCACCGTACCGGCAAAGGCCTGTTCCGTTGCCAGCCGGATGTACTGTCCGTTATTGACATGGAGATTCGTGTCCAGATGCTCTGTGCGGACTTCAAAGCTTTCCGCCCGCACCGTTTCCCCGTCCGCGGGGAACGGGAGTTTTCTCCCGAGATACTCCATCGGCAGCTTCTCACCGAGACCGTAGGCCTCCTTCATCTCCTCCGGCGCACGCGCCGCCGCGTTGGTGTTCAGATCCAGAAAGGACCACACGGAATTGGCGACCACGAGGCGGTTTCCCTCCGCGTCGTCCATAAAGAAATTGCGCAGCCCGATGAATCCGTGGATATCATAGGGATTTGTCCCCACGGTCACCCGCTCGCCCAGCCGGGGAAGTCTTGCGATCTCCACCTGCCAGGCGTTCACCACCCAGATAAAGCCGTGGTCCGACAGCCACTGCAGACCGTACCCTACATCCTCCGATTGAAAGGTGGAGCAGTCCTGCAGATAATCTATCAGGGAGGTAAGCTTTAACCCCCCGGCCGCATCGACTTCACTGTATCTGATCCTTGATTCAAAAGTATACATGTGCTACTGTCTTCCTATGTGCAAATCTGTTTCCGGCAACCTGATCAAAGCCCTTTTCTCTCTCTGGGCGATCCTTATCATGACAGGGCTTTCGCCCCTGGATCCGCTGACGATCCCCGCATTCGCGGCCCTTTATCTCCTTTTTGCTCTGCGCGGACGCCTGCGGGATCCCCGGGCTTCTTCTCCACCCGTGCGCATCACTGCGGTCCTCTATGCTCTCATGGCCACGGCCGGCACGTACCGGACCGTCTTTGATACCTACACCTCAAATCTGTTCCGTGCCGGGAGCCTGCTCATCGCCCTGGCGGGAAGCTCTCTGCTATGGGAGGCGCTCCTGTCCGTCGCGGCAGAGAAGCTCTTTACTCTGCGGGAGAGCGGACTGCTCACGGCCGCGGATCCCGGGACGTCTCCTGCGGCAGGTGTGACGGCGGCACTCCGTCTCGCCGGATCCTTTGCCCTCGATCACCCGGCACTTGTCTGTCTCCTGTGCTGGCTGCCCTGCTTCCTCTATGAATACCCGGGGATCATCTCTCCGGACGGGATCGTGCAGATCGGTCAGATACGGGGTGTGGAACCCGTCTCCAATCACCATCCTGTCGCCCACACCTTGGTCATCGGCTTCTTCCTGCGGATCGGCTCCCTCTTTACCGGAGATCCCACGCATCAGGCCGCTGTGGCCGTTGCTGCACAGATGCTCTTTCTGGCATGGTGTCTTGGACTCACCGTCAAACGGCTTGGGACCTCGGGGCTCCATCCCGCCTTTGCCGGTTCCGCGCTCTTTTTCTATGCGCTGATCCCCTGGCAGAGCGTCTATGCCGTCTATCTGCTCAAGGACATCCCGTTTGCGGGGATCACGATCCTGCTCGCGCTGATGCTTACGGAACTCTCCTCAGGGAAAACGCTCTCCCGGTTTTTCTTCCTGCGGTTCTCCCTGCTCCTCTTCCTGTTCTGCATCTTCCGCAGCAACGGGTTTTATGCTTTTCTCCTGTGTATCCCGTTCCTCGCGTTCCTGTACCGCAGACACAAGGCGTACCGCGGGATCCTCATCTCGCTCGCTGCCGCTCTCATCTGTGCCCTCCTCTACCGCGGTCCCCTGCTGCACACATTGGGGATCCCGGGGGCGGATACGGCGGAAAGTCTCCATATCCCGATGCAGCAGATCGCCCGCGTCCTCGCGGAGGAAAAACCTCTCACGCAGGAGGACAGGGCGCTCATCGACGCGCTGGTGGATACCACCTATATCCGCGAACTCTATGTCCCGGATTACGCGGACAATATCAAGGAACTCCTCCGGGCGGGAGACCAGACTCCTCTGCGGGAAAAGCCCGGGACCTATCTGCTCTTGTGGCTCCGTCTCGGTCTCCGCTACCCCGGAACTTATCTCGCCGCGTATCTCGATCAGACGGAAGTCCTCTATTCTCCGGAGAAGCAAACGGAAATGGCCATGATCGACGGCGTATACCCCAACGGGCTGGGGATCGATTCCCGTCCTCTCATCGGCGGCCGGTTCGTGGTCAAGATCAAGGAACTGCTCCTAAAAAGCGGCCCCCTGCTGCCCGGCTTCTCCCTCCTCTGGAGTATGGCCTTCTATCTGTGGCTGATGCTCTTCTTTGTCATGATGACACTCGCAGGGAAACGCACTCCGGCATATCTTCCGGTCGTCCTGCCGTGTCTGGCTCTGTATCTCTCGCTCTTTCTCGCGCTGCCGGTGGCGGACTTCCGTTATGTCTATCCGATGGCCATGTGCGCGCCGCTGTGGCCGGCACTCTGGGCCGAAAAAGGCTGACGGACAGCCGTCTGTCAGGAGCGCAGAGCCTCCTCGATCCCCCGCTGAAACTCCTCATACGTCTCAAACGTCTGCAGATCCGGATTCGCCTCTTTGATCGAGTCGGGTGCCCGGAAGAGGAAACCCGCCCGCGAAGCACGGATCATCGCGAGATCATTGAAGCTGTCTCCGGCCGCGATCGTCTCATATCCGATCGACTGCAGGGCCTTCACGGTGGTGAGTTTGGACTTCTCGCAGCGCATGCGGTAACCCGTGATCGCTCCGTCCGCTCCGATCTCCAGCGAATTGCACATGATCGTGGGATATCCCAGTTTTTCCATCAGAGGCGCGGCAAACTGCTCAAAGGTGTCGCTCAGGATCAGCACCTGGGTCTGCGCCCGCAGGGCATCCAGAAAGGCCTTTGCCCCCGGCAGCGGATCGATCGTGCGGATGGTGTCCCTGATCTCTTTGATCCCCAGCCTGTGCTCCTTTAAGATCTCCAGCCGGAAATGCATCAGCTTGTCATAGTCGGGTTCATCCCGGGTGGTGCGCTTCAGCTCCGGGATCCCCGAAGCCTCGGAGAACGCGATCCAGATCTCCGGTACCAGAACTCCCTCCAGATCGAGACAGACAATATTCATACGACCTCCTTAACGGAATACTCCTTGAAAAACGAAAATGATACGCTAAAATAAGATGATACATGAAAAGCACGGAAAAGACAAACAAAAGAAGAGCGGATGACTTCCGGCAGGGCGCACGCGACGGGATCCCCATCGCGCTGGGGTATTTTGCCGTCTCCTTCGCCTTCGGCATGGCCGCCGCAAGGGACGGGATCGGCGCCTTCTATTCGGCGCTCACCTCCTTCCTGTGCCTCTCGAGCGCGGGGCAGTTTGCCGGCATGGATGTCATCGTGGCCGGTGGGAGCCTCATTGAGCTCGCGCTGACACAGCTGGTGATCAATCTGCGCTATCTCCTCATGTCCTTCTCCCTGTCCGCGAAGCTCTCGCCAAAGACCGGGATCGCGCCGCGTCTGGTCATGGCCCATGGCGTGACTGATGAGATCTTCGCCATCAGCGCGGCCAGACAGGACCTGACTCCCTATTACACATGGGGCGCCATGAGCGTCGCCGTCCCGGGATGGACCGCAGGTGCCCTGACGGGCGGGATCCTGGGGGATATCCTGCCGGCCTTCCTGTTATCCGCGTTCGGCATCGCGATCTACGGGATGTTCTTAGCCATCATCCTGCCTCCCGCCAGAGAGGACCGCGCGGTCCTGCTCGTTGTCCTGGCGGCGGGAGCGATGCGTGCTCTTTTCACCTGGACACCGGTGCTGGATCGGGTGAGCGGCGGTTTTGCCATCATCATCGTGACCGTCACCGTATCCGGGATCGCGGCATTTCTGCACCCCCATGCGGAGGATGCATCGCAGGAGAACGGGGAGGTGTCCTCATGAACGGCACGCGTCTCCTCATTTATATCCTGGTGATGGCGGGTACCACTTATCTCATCCGCATGCTGCCGCTCGTACTCTTCCGCCGCGAGATCAAAAGCCCGTTCCTGAAGAGTTTCCTTTATTACATTCCCTTCGCCTGTCTGGCGGCCATGACCTTTCCCGAGATCCTGTGGTCGGCGGATACCCGCATCGCGTCATTTGCGGGCTTTGCCGTCGCCGTGATCCTCGCGTTCCGGAAAAAGAGCCTCTTAACGGTGGCGCTCGCCGCCTGCGCCGCTGTGCTTGTCGTGGAGCGGCTGATCGTATTTTTCTGAAATTTCCTGTTGACAGAGTTATTACCTCGTGTTACGATGTATGTCGCAACAGGAGGTAATGATGGATATTCAGTTAAAACGAGGGCTTCTGGACGTATGTGTCCTGGCCGCCATCAAAAATGAAGATTCCTACGGCTACCGGATCATCAAGGACATGAAGCCGTACCTGGAGCTGTCCGAATCCACGCTCTATACCATCTTAAAGAGGCTGGAGACGGCACGCATGCTCGAGGTCCATACCGTCGAGCACGAAGGGCGGTTACGAAAGTACTATCACATCACGCCGGCCGGCGTGCAGCGGATCGAGGAGTTCAAGACCGACTGGGAAGAGATCCGTTCCATCTACCGGTTCATCACGAGAGAGGAAGCCTGATATGAAGAAAGAAGAGTTTGTACAGGAACTCCGGCAGAAACTGTCCGGGATCCCGCAGAGCGACATCGAGGAGCGTGTCTCCTATTACTGCGAGATGATCGACGACCGGATGGAGGACGGCCTGTCCGAAGAAGAGGCCGTCGCCGCGATCGGATCCGTCGATGACGTCGTCGCGCAGATCATGTCGGAGATCCCGCTGTCAAAGCTCGTGAAGCACCGTGCGACAAAGGAGCGCAAGTGGAATGCCGGCATGATCGTTCTTCTCGTCCTGGGATTTCCTCTGTGGTTCTCCCTGCTCATCGCCTTTTTCGCGGTGCTCCTCTCGTTATATATCACCCTGTGGTCCATCGTCATTTCCTTCTATGCGGTGGTCCTCGCGCTTGCGCTGACGGCTCTCGTTTCACTCCCTGCGGCTCTTATTTTCCTGTCCACCGGCAAACCCGCCGGCAGCGTGCTCTGTATCGGGGCCGGGATGTTCTGCGCAGGCCTTGCGATCCTCTTCTTCCTCCTCAGTACCGCCATGACAAAGGGCATCATCTTCCTCACGGCGAAACTCCTGTTGGGGATCAAGCATCTGGTTGTCGGAAAGGAGGCGGCCTGATATGAAAAAAACAATCATCGCTCTGATCGTCGCTCTGTTTCTCCTGATCGCCGGCGGTGCGCTGTGTGCCGTCAGCCTCGTGGCGATACGCTTCGATCCGGAACAGTTGAGCACCGTCACTTTCCGGGAAGAGACCATCGAACCCGACGGAAGCTTTCAGGACATCCGGGTGAAGGCGGGGGTCGAGGATGTCCGCATCATTCCTTCCGCGGATCCCGTCTGCCGGGTGAAATTCCGCGACCCGGAGACAGTGACGCACGAGGTGCGCACGGAGAATAATACGCTTTTCATCGAGACAGAGAATACCGGCAAGTGGTATGATCAGTTTGGGTTTTTCGCGAACGAGCCTTTGATCGAAGTCTATGTGCCCGGCGATACCTACGGCAGCCTGCAGACGCAGATCAATACCGGCGCGCTGGAGATCACGGGTCTTCATTTCGACGGAGATCTTACGCTGAGTTCGGTCACCGGGGATGTGCGTTTCTCGGATGTGACCTGCCGGAATCTTGTCTCCGACAGCAATACCGGCGATCTCGATCTGTCGGATGTCATCGCTTCCGGCGACATGAACCTTTCGAGGAACACCGGCGATATCCGTCTGGAGGACAGCGATGCGGCGGGCTTTACCGTGAGCACCAACACCGGCGATGTGACCGGCACCCTGCTCACCGGAAAGCAGTTTATCGCCAGATCCACCACCGGCGATATCGATGTTCCCGCGGATACGGAGGGCGGACGCTTCGATGTCACCACCGTTTCCGGTGACATCGAACTTGAGGTACGCGGAAACTGACACTAAACGCGGCTTAGACGCCGCTTCGGAAAGGAGCATGGGCGGTTGATCCCTGTATTTTACGGCAGCATATTCGTTGTCTCCCTGATCTTTACGGCGATCTATGTCTTCATCTGGCACAAGCACTTCGATGTGAACTTCACGATGATCTTCACGCTGGTGCCCGTTTCCTGTCTCGGCTATCTGATGAACAGTACGGCCAAGAGCATGGAGGGCGCCATCTTCAGTCTGGAGATCGAATACATCGGCGGCTGCTTTCTGCAGCTGTTCATGCTTTTCAGCATCCTGAACCTCTGCGGGATCGAGGTGACAAGATGGCTCAGGCTCGGTCTCTTCTTTCTCAATGCCTGCCTGTATGGATCGGTCCTCACCATGGGAGAGTCCGATCTGTTTTATAAAAACCTCCGCTTCCGCATGGCGGGCGGCGTGGGCATCCTCTCCCGGGAGTACGGTCCCATGCACACGGTTTTCTATGCCATGATCGTCCTTTATTTCCTGGCCGGGCTCGCCCTGATCTTCTATTCCCTGCTCCGGAAGATGCAGGTCCCCCGCATGATCATCAAACTGCTCGTCATGCCGGATGTGATCTGCGTCTTCAGCTTTTTTGTCGCACGGAAGCTGCTGAACGGCCTGGATGTCGTGCCGCTCGGCTATGTGCTGGCGGAATTCATCTATCTGATGATCGCCCTGCGCGTCAATCTCTACGATGTTTCGGACACCGTGATCGACTCCATGGTACAGATCGAATCGATCGCCTATATCTCCTTTGACTTCCGCTACCGGTATCTGGGCAGCAACGAATCCGCCAGACTCCTGATCCCGGAGCTTTCCACCACGGCGGTGGACGAGGTCTTCGGCTATCAGCCGTCCCAGCGCCGGATCCGTCACTATCTGGACCGCTTCGGTCGCGATCCGGAGCACAATTCCTTTGTCTACACTCTGCCGGATCCGGACGGTAACGAAGAACTGGAGCGGATCTACAATGTGTCCGTCAATTACCTCTATGACGGCGCCCGCAGACGCGGCTATATCATCACCATGACGGACGACACCGCAAAACAGAAATATATCCGCCTGCTGGATACCTACAATGACAACCTGCAGGAGGAGGTCAAAGAGAAAACGCGGCATATCATCGAGATGCATGACAATCTGATCATGAGTCTCGCGACGATGGTGGAAAGCCGCGACAATTCCACCGGCGGCCATATCCGCCGGACCAGTGAAGGCGTCCGGATCCTCGTGGAGGAGATCATAAAAGAGGGGACACTCCCGCTGTCGGAGGAATTCTGCAAAGATGTGATCAAAGCCGCGCCCATGCACGATCTCGGCAAGATCGCCGTGGATGACGCCGTCCTGCGCAAGCCCGGGCGGTTCACGGACGAGGAATACGCGAAGATGAAGCAGCACGCAGCCGAGGGCGCACGCGTCATTCATGAGATCCTGCTGCATACCGATGACAATTCATTTAAGCAGGTCGCCGAGAATGTCGCCCATTACCACCATGAGCGCTGGGACGGCTCCGGCTATCCGGAAGGTCTCGCGGGCGAGCAGATCCCGATCGAAGCCAGGATCATGGCGATCGCGGATGTCTACGACGCGCTCGTGAGCAAACGCGTCTACAAGGAAGCCTTTGATTTTGAAAAGGCCGACCGGATCATCATGGAGGGTATGGGAACCCAGTTCGACCCCGGCCTGCGCACGGCCTACGAGCAGGCCAGGTCAAGGCTGGAGCTGTATTATATGTGTGTGTGATCCGTTTCAGGCCGCAGACATACAAAACCCGCCGTACACTTCAACACGTGTACGGCGGTTTTTTCTCTGTTGTGCCCAGTCCTTACCCGAACAGCGGGGTGGACAGATACCGGTCGCCGGAATCGGGCAGGAGCGCCACGATGTTCTTGCCGGCGAATTCCGGACGGCCCGCCACCTGCACGGCCGCCGCGAGGGCTGCGCCGGAGGAGATGCCGACCAGGATCCCCTCCGAACGGGCAAATTCCCTGCCGTAGGCAAAAGCGTCCTCGTTGGTGATCCGGATGACTTCGTCATACACCGATGTATCCAGGACCGCAGGTACAAAGCCGGCACCGATCCCCTGGATCTTATGCGGCCCCGGCTGCGATCCCGAGAGAACTGCGGAGGAATCCGGTTCCACAGCGATGATATGCACACCGGGCTTCTTCTCTTTGAGATACTTGCCGACGCCCGTGACCGTACCGCCGGTCCCGACGCCCGCGATGAACACATCCACATTTCCCTCCGTATCCTGCCAGATCTCCGGACCCGTCGTAAGATAATGGATCTCGGGGTTCGCGGGGTGATCGAACTGTCCCAGGATCACGGAACCCTCGATTTCCTCGTTGAGCTCCTTCGCTCTGGCGATAGCGCCCTTCATTCCCTGCGCGCCGTCTGTCAGTACGAGCTCCGCGCCGTAGGCTTTTAACAGGTTGCGCCGCTCCACGCTCATCGTATCCGGCAGCGTGAGGATCGCACGATAGCCGCGGACCGCCGCGACCATTGCCAGACCGATCCCGGTATTTCCGGAGGTGGGCTCGATGATCGTGGCGCCGGGCTTTAATCTGCCGCTCTGCTCCTCTTTGGTGATCATGGCCAGAGCGATCCTGTCCTTAACGCTCCCGGCCGGATTCAGATATTCCAGTTTTGCATAGAGTTTTGCTCCCTCCACGCCCTTTTTCCCGGCAAACCTGGTGATCGCGAGGATCGGTGTATTGCCGATGAGTTCCGTTGCCGCAGTTCTGATCGCGCCCATTGTGCACCTCCATTTCATACTATTACGATAGGAATAATAAACTTTGTGTTACAGATCATACATCGATCGTGCCGCGTTGTCAATACCTTTCATATTTGCTATACTTTTTTTGTATTTGTGTTTTGTTTACTGATCATGAACCGAGAGGTAGCAGCATGAGCGAACAGCCAAAAGCCGTGGTCGCACTGGGACATGAGGCCCTGGGCGTCACCACCCTGAAGCAATGGGAAGCGGTACACAAGACGGCGGAAGCACTGGCGGATCTGTCCGCCGCGGGCCTGCAGCTGACGATCACACATTCCAACGGTCCGCAGGTCAGCATGATCCATAAGGCCATGACCGAGCTGCATCGCCTGAACAGTGATTATACACCGGCTCCGATGTGTGTCTGCAGCGCCATGAGCCAGGGGTACGTGGGTTACGATCTGCAGAACGCCCTGAAGAGCGCCCTGCTGACCCGGGGCGACGCGACTCCTGTCGGGACCGTTCTCACACAGGTCACGGTGGATCCTTATGATGATGCCTTCTACACACCGACCAAGGCAATCGGGCGTCTGATGAACAAAGAGGAAGCCGACAGCGAGATCAAAAAAGGGAATTTCGTCAAGGAAGTGCCCGGAAAAGGATATCTGCGTGTCGTGGCCGCACCGCACCCCATCCGCATCGTGGAGGAGGAGATCATCCGCACGCTCGCGGAGAGCGGCGCCCACGTCATCGCCTGCGGCGGAGGCGGGATCCCCGTCATTGAGCAGGATCACCGCCTGAAGGGTGCCAGCGCCGTCATTGAAAAGGACGAGATCGCGGGTCATCTGGCCGCGTGTCTCAAAGCGGACCGGCTGATCATCCTGACCTCCGTCCCCTGTGTTTATTCCGGTTTCCGTACGGATGCCGAAACACCGATCGAGCGTATGAACATCGCACAGGCCATGGACTGCATCCGGGCCGGAGAGTTCGGCGAAACCGATATGCTGCCCAAAATCAACGCCGCCGTGCACTACCTGCAGGCATGCCCTGCCGGTCATGTTCTGATCACCTCTATCGGGGCTGTGGCGGAAGCGTTAAAGGGAAGAGCCGGTACGACGATCGTGGCCTGACATCAGCCTCTGGTAAAAGGCTGTCTGTGCGGCATTCATCTGGGACATGATAAAAAGCGCCGGGATAAAGAAGAGCATCGCCGAGATGAGCAGCCACGGGATATAGCTGACCAGTAGCAGAAAATACTGTCCGATATGCCCGCGCATGAGTTTTGCGCTGGCACCGAACAGTTCCGGCACCCGTCTTTCCGGGAAATCGTGGAGCAGATAGTAGACCTGGGAAAACACCAGAGACAGCACGATCTGTGCGATCAGCCCCGCCATGGCGATCACCATGCACCAGAACAGGAGATCGCGGTTGCGGGATTCATAAAAGAAGAACTGATACAGCTGCAGAGGCGCCGTGGCGATCGTGGCAGACACCGCAAAGGGCAGCTGCAGCATCATCGCTTTCTCCGGATGTTCGATAAATCCCTGCTTCAGATCGGAAAACGCCGCCTGCCGGTCATACAGAATATTCATGTACAGATAGGTCTGTCCGGACAGGAGCATCCCCAGCAGCAGATCCAGCAGGAAGATGACGCATTCATACGCCACGAAGAGCGCGATGCTCTTCGGCGGCACGATATATTCCACCAGCACGGACAACAGCAGATCGCACGCAAAGATCGTAAGGGTCACACCGATCGTGAGCCCGTATCTGCCGGTCAGTTTTTTCTGGGAAAAGAATTTGAGTTCCGCGAGAGTTCTCATGTGTAGATCGGATCGGCAGGCAGATACCTGCGATCACACCGCCTTATCAAAATTCATGCCGGGCAGCAGTGCCGCGTCCATCTGCTTCCTGCGCTTCGCGTAGGAGTTGCTCTCTTCGTTGGGATAGGCGATCTTTGTGGAGGTCACACCGCCGGCCACGTAACATCTGCCGCATTCGGGACAGATCGCCGTCTTGATCTGGACGGAGGCCTGCAGGACCTTGCCGTTGCCCTTGGCTGCCTTCTCGTAAGCGTTGGAGACATGCTCCTGCTCATGTGCCCGCACGCGGGAACCGGCTGCGGAAGGATCGATATGCTGCGCGGTCTGGAAGGAAACATCGCTCTCGTTGGAGCCGTCCTTGTATTTGCGCTCCTTGCAGGTCTCACATTCCGCGGGGGAGGATTTCCTGCCGGGGGCGACCCGGGTCGACTCGCCGGGATTGACGATGGCATGGCTCTGACCGGTCCCGCCGACGCTCCCCGCGCCGCCGAAGCCGCCATAGCCCATTCCGTATCCGGCATTGTAGCCGCCAAAAATACTGATACCTGCCATGAATCCCTGTCCTCACAGACAACTGATGCCAATAAACCATTTATATCGTAACACATCTTTGCATCATACGCAAGAAAAAACCACCCCGGAACCTTCCGGCCCCGGGGCGGTCGATCAGCCGTGATCCTGTTACAGGCTGAATCTGTTGATGATCGAGTTCAGATCGGAGATCGCATCGCGGCACTCGTTGACCTTGTCCACGCTGTCCGAGGTATCCGTCGCCATCTGCGTGGTCCTCTCCGCGATGCTCACCACACCGTGGGAGGTCTCGTTGACCGTGGTATCGATGCCGCCGACAGCCCGGACGATCTTCTCGATCTCCTCCGTCAGATGCTCCACGCTCTCCTTGATATTGTTCATGCTCTGGCCGAAGGTCTCCGCGTCCTCTCTGTACTGCACGCTCACCTTGCTGAATTCCTGATAGTCGGACAGCACATTGGTCTCCAGGAACGACGTGGTCTGCGTCAGGCAGTCGGACATCTGATCGACCGCGCTGTTGACCTCTTCCACGATCTCGCCGATGCTCTTGACCGCAGTGGAGGTCTGGGTCGCAAGATTACCGATCTCGGAAGCCACCACGGCGAATCCGCGTCCCGCATCGCCGGCTCTGGCTGCCTCGATCGAAGCATTGAGGGCAAGGAGTCCCGTCTGCGAAGAGATCGCCATGATCGAATCCGCGAGTACATTGATCTTATGGACCGACTGAGAAGCGCTGATCGCCTCTTCGGACTTGACCCGGACACTCTCGTAGATCTCCAGCGTCTTCTTGCTGGCCTTGTCGGTCGTTGCGGCGAGCTCGTTGGCGCGCACCGTGATCTCTCCGGAGAGCCTGGTCCCCTCATCGGCGAGCTGATCGATCCCGTGGGCATTCTCCTGCACATCCTCGACGCTCTTGGTGATCATCGTGGTCGTGGCCGCCGTCTCCTCCATGCCGGCCGCAAGCTCCTCGGTCGTCGCGGAGTTGTCCTCGCAGATGTTCCCGACCTTATCGATCGTCGCCTGCAGTACATTGACATTGGTATCGATATTGCTGCCGGCACGCGAGATCATCTCGACCATCTCTCTCATATTGCTTCTGGTCTTGGACAGAGCCCTGGCGATGATGCCGATCTCATCCTTCTTCTTCTTGAGATTGTCGGAATTCTCATTCGGCGTGAAGTCGAAGTTGGCGGTCTTGTCGATGATCGGGACCAGCTTCTCCAGTGCATTGAGCATGATGATCGTAAAGAGCGCCACCAGGAACACGGAGATGATCAGGCAGATGATACCATAGATGATCAACAGGTTGCGCATCTTGTAGACATCCGCCATCATGACATCGCGGTCCGCCGTCACGATGATGATGTTGCCCGCCTTGGTGAACGCGTATCCCGCGACCTTGTAGGAACCCTTGTACTCATAGGCGATCGATCCGTCGGGCACGGTCTTGCCCGCGGCCAGATCCGCAACGATCCCCTTTACCGCCGCATTCTCGACCGGCTGACCGATCTTGTCGGGATTGTTGTGATAGAGCATGGTCCCGTCAGGAGAGACCATGTAGGCATAAGACCCGTTCACGCCGGAGATCTCGATCTCCCCGATCAGCTGGTCATAGTCGATCCGGATGAGCTTGTCATAATCCGCGGTCACCAGCACGATATTACCGGTATCCGTGAAGGAGTAACCCGCGAGTTTCAGCGCCCCCTTGTATTCATAGATCACGAACCCGTCCTCGACCGTCTTGCCCGCGGCCAGATCCGCAACGATCCCTTTGACCGCCGCGTTCTCGACCGGCTGGCCAATCTTCTCGGTATTGGGATGCCAGAGCATCGTGCCGTCGGGGGAAACCATGTAGGCATAGGAGCCGTCGACCCCGTCGATCGTGATATTTCCCAGCAGCGTATCATAATCGATCTTCATAAACTGATCGTAATCCGCGGTCACGATCATGATATTGCCATCCGACGTAAAAGCGTATCCCGCGAGTTTAAGTGCCTCCTTGTACTCATAGAGCACGGATCCGTCCTCGACCGTCTTGCCGGCCTTGAGATCCTCGACGATCCCTTTGACCGCCGCGTTTTCCACGGGATTTCCGATCTTCTCGGGAGTCGGATGCCAGAGCATCGTGCCGGTCGGAGAGACCATGTAGGCATAGGAGCCTTCCACATTGAGGATGTTCACGCTCTTCAGCACCTTGTTCAGATCCGAGGTGCTGAGTTCAAACTCGCTCGCCGCCGCTGCGGTATCAACACACTTGGCGGCCTCGACAGCGAGGTTCTGTGCGTATGCCTTGTAGACCGTTTCACCGAATTCCCGGGAGAAATTGATGGAGACCGCCGCCTCTTCCGCGAGATTCTTGGCATATCCGCCGTAGGCTTCCTCTCCGAATTCCGTGGCGAAATCCACGCCGATGGCTGCTTCCTCGGCAAGATTCTGCGCGTAGTTCAGATAGGTCTGCTCCATCGTCGCCGTGGCGCGGCTCGATGCAACGAGCACCTGCACCAGCACGGTGACAAACACGACCGCACTGATCAGCAGTGTGATCTTGGTGCTCAGTTTGGAGAAAAATGCCGGTTCGTTGGTGGCTTTACGCGGCTTTGCAACAGATGTACCTATAACTCCCCCCGTTTGAAAATCAGACAACAGATCCAGTCAGATATGACCAAAGATGCCGTACATAATTTTACGGCTTGCGGGCTTGAAAGTCAAGGATTTCATGGAAACTGCAGCACGCATAAGTAACAAAAAAACCGGGCGGATCGCTCCGCCCGGTCTTTCGTGATCCGGAGTCTTATACACTCGCCTTGAGCGCCTCGGCACGGTCGGTCTTCTCCCAGGGAAGATCCAGATCATTCCTGCCGAAGTGACCGTAGGCGGCCGTCTGCTTATAGATGGGCCTGCGCAGATCGAGCATCTTGATGATCCCCGCGGGACGCAGATCGAAGTTCTTGCGGACCGCCTCCACGAGCTTCTCATTGCTGACCTTGCCGGTGCCGAAGGTGTCGACCAGAACGGAGGTGGGCTGTGCCACGCCGATCGCATAGGAGAGCTGGATCTCGCACCTGTCCGCGAGGCCGGCAGCAACGATGTTCTTGGCGACATAGCGGGCGGCATAGGCAGCGGAACGGTCGACCTTGGTGCAGTCCTTGCCGGAGAAGGCACCGCCGCCGTGACGGGCATAGCCGCCGTAGGTATCCACGATGATCTTTCTGCCGGTCAGACCTGCATCACCCTGCGGGCCGCCGACAACGAATCTGCCGGTCGGGTTGATGAAAATCTTGGTGTCCTCGT
>JAFXTJ010000021.1 GCA_017535945.1 Lachnospiraceae bacterium | reverse complement strand
TGCAGCGTCCCCGGGGGGATGGTGAGCACATCGCCGCGATGGACCTCCACAGCATTCAGGACTTCGGTCAGCGTGTTGGTGCGGATCCGGTCCTCGAATTCCTCCCGGCTGACTTCACGGGAAAACCCGTAATAAAGAAACGCCCCGGGCGCCGCGTCGAGGATGACCCAGCATTCCGTCTTGCCGTGCTGTCCCTCGTGCGCCATGGCGTATGTCTCATCCGGATGCACCTGGATCGACAACCGGTCCCTGGCATCGATCAGTTTGATCAGTACGGGGAAAATGTCTGACGATGCGTGTGTCCCGCAGGCGGCGGACCCGAGTGCCGACAGGAGCTCCCGCAGGGTCTTCCCCGCGAATTCTCCTTCCGCCACAATGCTCTCTCCGTCGGGATGCGCGGATAATACCCAGGCTTCCGCGACCGTATCCGCGGCGGCCTGTACTCCCCACTCCTCTTTCAGGCGTCTGCCGCCCCAGAGATATTCTTTCAGTGCCGGTTTCATCCGGAATGCGGGCATCGTCACGCTCCTAACGGCCGGCCAGTTCTCTTGCCACCGCAAGAGCCTGTTCCAGAGACTTCACACCGTGCAGTTTCACCCGGCCCCGTTCCTTCATCCTGGTAGCCTGTGCCGCCGGCATGATGCAGTCCGTAAAGCCCAGCCGCTCCGCCTCCGCCACGCGCTGCTCCGCGAGGTTCACGGCACGCACTTCGCCGGAGAGGCCCACCTCCCCGAACGCCACGGTCGTGTCGGAAAGCGCGAGATTGCGGAAGCTTGACGCGATCGCGAGACAGATCCCGAGATCCAGCGCCGGCTCCTGCAGCCGCACGCCGCCGGCCAGATTGACATAAGCATCACAGTCGGACAGCTGCAGACCCAGACGCTTCTCCAGCACGGCGATGAGGAGATTGACACGGTTGATATCCGCGCCCGTCGCCTGCCTCCGGGGAAACCCGAACGCCGTGCGGGCAACCAGTGCCTGCACCTCCATGAGGATCGGCCGGGTCCCCTCCACCGCACAGGTGACGACGGAACCGCTCGCATCCTCGGGACGGCCCTCCAGCATGAACTGTGAGGGATTCTCCACCTCAGCAAGCCCGCTTCTCCCATCTCAAACACACCGATCTCATTGGTGGATCCGAAACGGTTCTTCACGGCGCGCAGGATGCGGTACGAGGCATGCCGGTCGCCCTCGAAATAAAGCACGGTATCGACCATATGCTCGAGCACGCGGGGGCCCGCGACCGTCCCCTCCTTGGTCACATGCCCGACGATGAAGACGCTGATCCCGTCACTCTTGGCGACCTTAAGCAGCAGCCCCGTCACTTCCCGCACCTGGGAAACGCTGCCGGGCGCGGCGCTCACTTCGCCGCAGGCCATGGTCTGAATGGAATCGATGATGAGGATCTCCGGCTTCTCCGCGCCGATGACATCCAGGATGGTGTCCATATCGGTCTCGCAGAAAAACTTCAGGGAATCCGTAAAGGTGCCCACGCGGGCAGCACGCAACCGGATCTGGGAGAGGGACTCCTCCCCCGAAACATAGAGGATCTTTTTTCCGGCGGCACTCATGTGCTGTGCCGCCTGTAAGAGCAGGGTGGATTTTCCGATGCCGGGATCTCCGCCGATGAGGGTCAGTGCCCCTTTGACGAGCCCGGAACCCAGGACGCGGTTAAATTCCCCGATCCCGGTGTCATAGCGGGCGGCTTCCTCCGCGGAGATCTCCGAGAGCGTCACGGCCCGCGCATCGCCGCGCGGCCTTGCGGAGGCGGCCGCCGTACGGCCTCCCGCAGTCCCGGCCTTCGGCCGGACGGGTTCCTCCACCATGGTATTCCACTGCCTGCAGCCCGGGCACTGCCCCATCCACTTGGACGACTCGTACCCGCAGTTCTGACAGAAAAAGATGCTTTTTGCCGTTTTGGATGCCATCCCGACCGGTCGAAAGAACCTTACTCGGTGATATTGACGCGCTTCTCCCCGTCAGCCAGAGACAGCGAGAGGGAGAGCTTGCCGCTGATCCCGGTGGACATGGCGCCCACCTCGGCGTCATCCACAAAGATGCGGTAGGTGGTGTTCTCCTTAAGGCCCAGCGTCACCTGCGCATCCGCGTCACCTTCTGCCGTGAAGCTCACGCCGTCGGGCCTGCGGGCGAAATGATGCACGGTCGTGCCCGGTACGGACTCATAGACAAACATATCGTTGCACTCGAGTTTCGTGATCTCCCGGAAGGTCCTGACCTTATAGATGCTGCCCTCATGGGAGAAATTGTCCAGTTTCTGCTTGTCTGTCCTGGTGTGATCGCCGAAACTCACCGTGTTGTCGCTTTCCGTCCTCAAAAGCTCGCTGATCGCCGCCATCTTCTCCTGCCTCCTTGTGTGTGGGAAAAGAAACTGTTAATGGATCCTCTACATTTTACCACAGAACCCGCCGAAAGCGCTGCGCTTATTTTGCGGTTTTCCGTGTTTTCTTTGCCTGCACCCTGGCCGTGCTCTTCGCGGCACCGGCCGCGCCTTTTTTCGGAGAGACGCTGACGGAGACCTTTCTCCCGCTCCTGCTCCTCGTACCGGCCCCGGTCTCTTTGGCGTTCACGATGAGATGGCCGTCGCGCACGGCGAAGCGCACGGTGTTGCCGCGTTTGATATTGCCGTTTAAGAGCTCCTGTGCCAGCAGATCCTCGATCTCCGACTGCACGGCGCGCTTTAACGGACGGGCTCCCATCTTGGCGTTCGCATGCTTCTTCACGATGTATTGCCGCACGGGCATCGGGACCTCCAGCGTGAGCTGCATCTGCGCCGCGGCGCGCTTGGACAGTTCCGACACCAGGAGCGATACGATCTCTCCCATCTCTTCCGTGGTCAGCGGATGGAAGACCATGATCTCGTCGATCCGGTTGATGAACTCCGGCTTGAAGATGCGCTTCACCTCGTCCATGACACTCGAGCGCATGCGCTCGTAGTCCTTCTCCGCGTCATCGCCGGCGGAGAACCCGAGTTTCTTGGGCTCCACGATCCGCTGCGCGCCCACATTGGAGGTCATGATGAGGATCGTATTCTTGAAGCTCACCTTGCGGCCCTTGGAATCCGTGATATGTCCGTCATCCAGGACCTGCAGCAGAACATTGAAAATGTCCGGGTGGGCCTTTTCCACCTCGTCAAAGAGGATGACGGAATACGGATGTCTGCGCACCTTCTCCGAGAGCTGTCCGCCCTCCTCATGGCCGACATAGCCGGGCGGCGATCCGATCATCTTGGAGACCGAATAGGATTCCATATACTCCGACATGTCGACGCGGATCAGCGCTTCCTCCGTCCCGAACATCGTCTCCGCGAGCGCTTTGGAGAGTTCCGTCTTGCCGACACCCGTCGGCCCCAGGAAGAGGAAGGAACCGATCGGACGGTTCGGATCCTGCAGCCCCACACGGCCGCGGCGGATGGCGCGCGCAAGTGCCGTCACCGCGTCCTCCTGCCCGATCACACGCTTGTGAAGCTCCTTTTCGAGCTTCAGCAGACGCTCCGTTTCCTTTTCCGCGAGCTTTGTGAGCGGCACGCCGGTCCAGTCGGACACGACTTTGGCGATATCGCCCTCCTCCACGACCGGGATCTTCTTCTCGCCCGCCCGGCCCGTGCCGGCTTTGAGCTTCGACGCCTTCTTGATCAGAGAAGTCTGCTTGCGGTTATAGGCAGCTGCCGCCGTGAAATCCTCCCTGCGGAGGGCCTCCTCGATCTGTTCGTCGAGCGCGGCGATCTCCTCATCCAGGAGTTTCTCCTTGGAAGTGCTGCTGCCGTTCTTCAGGCGTACGGCGCTCGCGGCCTCATCGATGAGATCGATCGCCTTATCCGGCAGGTTCCGGTCATTGATATAGCGCTCCGATAACTTGACGGCCGCCTCCAGAGCCTCCGGCAGGATCTTCACGCGGTGGTGCTCTTCATACTTGTGCGCGATCCCCTTCAGGATATCGATTGCTTCCTCCCTGGTGGGCTCCTCCACGGAGACCGGCTGGAAACGGCGCTCCAGCGCGGCATCCCGCTCCACGTATTTATGATACTCGCTGATCGTCGTCGCGCCGATCATCTGCAGCTCGCCGCGGGCAAGCGAGGGTTTCAGGATATTGGAGGCATCGATGGCCCCCTCCGCGCCGCCGGCGCCGATCAGGGTATGCATCTCATCGATGAAGAGGATGACATTCCCGTCCTCCGTCACCTCCCGGACCATCTTCTTGATCCGCTCCTCGAATTCGCCGCGGTATTTGGATCCCGCGATCATACCGGAAAGATCCAGTGTCAGCACGCGCTTGTTCTGTACGGTAAAAGGCACATCCCCGGACACGATCCGCTGTGCGAGGCCTTCCACCACCGCGGTCTTGCCGACACCGGATTCCCCGATAAGGCAGGGATTATTCTTGGTGCGGCGGCTGAGCGTCTGGATGACGCGGCGGATCTCCTTCTCCCGCCCGATCACGGGATCGAGTTTTCCCTCCGCGGCCAGTGCCGTGAGGTCTCTGGTGAACTGCTCCAGCGCGGACGCCTTTTTTCTGCTGTTCGGCTTACGGCTCAGATCCTCCCGGACCAGGTTGGGGTCCTCGCCCATGGCGGCCAGTGTCTCGGCATACACCTTCTGCAGATTGACCCCCATCGTGGAGAGAAGACGCACGGCGACATTCTCCCCTTCCCGGATCAGCGCGAGCAGGATATGCTCCGTGCCGGTCTTCTTGGCATGGAAGCGCTCCGCGATCCGGCCGGCCTCCTCCAGCACGCTCTCCGCGCGCGGGGAGAACCCGTCGCGGTCCATGGTCTGCAGTGTCGATTCCGGGATGATGAGCTCCGAGAGCATCTCAACGAGCTTTTCCTCCGCGACGCCGTTGCCCTCGAGCACCCGGGACGCCGCGCTGGACTCCTCGCGCAGGAGTCCCAGCAGGATGTGCTCCGTCCCCACATAGGAGAGCTGCAGATCCTTTGCGATCTTCTGCGCCTCCCTGAGCGCATGGCGGGCCTTGTCCGTATAGTATTGTTTCATTTCTCTCCGTTCCTTTCCCCGTATCGGTCATAGATCCGGTCCACGATGGTATGGATCTCCTCTCTGGTGACGCCGCGGCAGTGTGTCCGCGCAAAGATCACCGCGAGGATATCCTCCGCTTCCTTTAATGCCCTGAGCTTATCGATATCCACCGCGATCACGGCGCCGCGCCTGCGGTCGATCCTGACAAAG
>JAFXTJ010000020.1 GCA_017535945.1 Lachnospiraceae bacterium | reverse complement strand
GATTGGCTTTGGAGAGCATGAGTTTCAAGAGGGACAGACGTCCCTTTTCGCCGCCGGAGAGATCCTTTACCCGTTTGAACACATCGTCTCCCGTGAAGAGGAAGGCGGCGAGTTTTGTGCGGATCTCCGTGTTGTTCATATCCGGATGGGCGTCGGAGATCTCGTCAAAGAGCGTGTTCTCATCATGGAGCACATGATGCTCCTGGTCATAATAGGCGATCTTCACGCGGACACCCGGCGTGATGCTGCCCTGATCCGGCGGCAGCAGATGATTGATGATCTTTAAGAGGGTGGTCTTGCCGGTGCCGTTGTCACCGATGATGGCCACGTGTTCCCCGCGTTTGAGCTCAAAGGACAGATCGGAGAAGAGGAGCTGCTCGCCGAAGCTCTTTTTTAACCCCGTTACTGAGAGCACATCATTGCCGCTCTCCACGGAGGGCGTAAGAGTCAGATGCATGTCGTCGCGCGCTTCGGTCGGCTTCTCAAGCACCTCGATCCGGGCGAGCATCTTCTCGCGGCTCTCCGCGCGCTTGATGGATTTCTCCCGGTTGTAGGACTTGAGCTTTGCGATGACCTCCTCCTGGTGTCTGATCTCCCGCTGCTGGTTCATCCAGGCATGGAGGGCATCTTCCCTCGCTTTGGCTTTTTTCTCCGCGTAGGCGCTGTAGTTGCCGTTCCACACGGTGAACCGCGTCCGGTCGATCTCCGCTACGCGTGTCACGATGCGGTCCAGGAAATAGCGGTCATGGGAGACGATGAGGACAGCACCGGGGAACCCTCTGAGATACCCCTCGAGCCACTCGATGGCATGCATATCCAGATGGTTGGTCGGCTCATCGAGGATGATCAGATCGTTCTTCTTTAACAGGAGCTTGCCGAGAGCGACCCTTGTCTTCTGGCCGCCGGAGAGGGTGGAGATCTGTTTGCCGAATTCCTCGTCGGAGAAGCCGAGTCCGCGGGCGACACCGGTTACCTCGCCGCGCAGGCCGAAGCCGTTCTCCCTGGAGAACAGATCGTTCAGACGGTCATGCTCCTCCACGGCGGATAACAGGGCATCCCCCGCCAGGCGCCCCATCTCTTCCTCCAGCGCCCTGAGCCGCGCCTCGGCATCCAGCAGCTCTTTCTTTGCCCCGAGGAGCTCGTCGTAGATCGTGTTGGCACTGTCGATATTCTGCTCCTGGGCAAGATACCCCATCCGCAGATCTCTGGCGAGGACGACCTGCCCCGAATCGGCTTCCAGTGCGCCCGTGAGGATCTTCAGGAGCGTGGTCTTGCCGGCGCCGTTGGCGCCCACGATCGCGACTCTGTCACGCGGCTCCATGCGGAAGGATACATCTTTCAGGATGGGGACCTCGTTAAATTCTTTGCAAATGTTGCTGCATTCAAGGATATTCATGTCATTTATTGTCCGGAGGCAGAGAATTCATGTATAATCATGAAGGTAATGCGTTACAGTCACAGCCCGTTCGGGTTTGTACGGACCGCCCATCATCATAACAGGATGGCGCGAGATTGGCAAGATTTCGGGACACGGGGGACACATGTCGGATCAGACCGGACAGGATACCATCCACTACGACAGATATTACGGGAGTCTCGCGGCGATGCGGGCGCGGTTTGACAGAAGGGCACGGCGGGACGCCTTTTCCGGCGGCACCGCGGAGGAGTTCGAAATATGGCGGGAGCGGAGCCGTGCAACGCTCACGTCGCTTCTCGGGCTGGACCGTATGGAACGCTGCGGCGGGGATGCCGTTGTGGACGGGGAAGTGTATCTCCCCGCGGAGGAGGGCGGCCTCGCGCTCAGACGGGAGCATTGCATCCTGCAGACGGAGCCCGGGATCTATATGCCGTTCTATCTCTTTATTCCGGAGTACGGAGAGAACACGCCGGATCCTGCCGGTGACACACCGCAGATCTTTCTCGCGCTTCCCGGGCATCAGGGCGCCGGCAAGGAGAGTGTAGCGGGACGCGGGGAATTCCCGGCCGTGGCAGCGGCGATCGACAGGTTTCAGTATGACTACGGCCTGCGGCTGGCCCGGATGGGATTTGTCACGGCCTGCCCCGACTGCAGGGGCTTTGGCGAGCGCCGGGATGAGGCCGCGCAGGGGGATGAGAGAGAGAAGTTCCTGAGCTGTTCCTGTTTCCACCTTTCCCATATGGCGGAGGGCCTCGGACAGACCGTCTGCGGGATGCTCGTCTGGGATGCGATGCGGCTGATCGATCATCTGACGGAGCGGGGCAGCAGGGAGGGCTGGCGGACCGGCTGCATCGGCTGCGTCGGGTTTTCGGGCGGCGGCATGCAGACCCTGTGGACTTCCGCGCTGGATGACCGCGTCACTTATACCCTGATCAGCGGGTATCTGTACGGTTACAGGGATTCCCTGCTCACGCTGAACGGCAACTGCAGCTGCAACTATATCCCGCATCTGTGGGAGCATTTCGATATGGGCGATATCGCTTCCCTCATCGCGCCGGGGACGCTCCTCGTGCAGTCGTGCAGGGAGGATCACTTAAACGGTCCCCGCGGACTGGACAATGTCACCGAACAGATGGTGACCGTCCGGGCCGCCTACCGGCTGTTCGGTGCCGAAGACGCGCTGTTCCATGATGTCTGCCCCGGCGGCCACTGCTTTCATCCGGAGATTCTTGACCGCATCCCGCGTATAGTTCATAATGGTAGGGATGTAAAGAGGTGTTCATGAAGAAAATTGCGGTTTTTCTCGACAATGCGTCGAATCATGCCATATTTTCCAGGATCTCGGGACTGTTCTGGACCGTATATGAGGAGAGTCTGGATTATTCCATCAGCCTCTTCCGCAGCCGCGGCGCCTGGAAATTCGACGAGATGTACAATCTGGGAGAATACAACATCTTCCGTCTGCCGGATCTGTCGGCATATGACGGCTTTGTCATCATCTTTAACGATCTCTCCGAAGAACGCAGGGAATTCGCCGGCTACAAGGCCTGCCATGAGGTGATCGACCGGATCAGGGCGACCGGCAAGCCCGCGATCTCCATCGGCACCCGTATTGAGGGCATGCACCATGTGGGGATCGATAATTATGCCTCCATGACCGCCATGGTCCGCCACCTGACGGAGATACACCGGGCACACGATTTCTGGTTCCTCATGGGACCGGAGGAGCACGTGGAATCCAAACAGCGCGCCCGTGCCATCATGGATTATCTGGCGGAGCGGGATGATACGGATCACAGTGACCGTTTCTATTATGAGGGATTTGATCCTTCCTGCGGGGAAAGAGGCTTCCGCGCGATGCTGGACCGGTTCGGCACGCTGCCCGATGCCATCGTCTGCGCCAACGATCATATCGCCATCGGCGCTTGCACGGAGGCGGCTAAGCACGGGTTCACCGCACCGGCGGATTTTCTGATCACGGGCTTTGACAACATCGATATGGCGGCCTGTCATACGCCGGCTCTCACCACGATCGACCAGCACTGGCCGGAGCTGGGCCGTGTATGTATCGAGTACTTCAAGGCGGTGTTTGCCGGGGAGGATTTTCCCGAGTCCACGCCTGTCTATACGCAGATGATCCGCAGACAGAGCTGCGGCTGTGAGATGCGCACGCCGGATGAGGCCGCGGAACTGTTCAATGCCAGTATCCGCAGGGATATGGAGATGGAGAGCTTCAGCAGACAGCTCATCCGTCTGGAGGGCGATCTGCGTCTGTGCGGCACGGTGCGGGAGATCGGCGAGGCCTATGCCCAGATGATCCCGTTCCTGCGCTGTGCATCGATCCATCTGGTCCTGGACAGGCGTTTCTATTCCGAACGGGAGCAAACGGAGCTCCTGAAGAAAGGGAGCCGGCACCGGGATACGGGGGAGGGACTGTTCCTGACCGAGGGGTATCCGCCGCAGATGGTGCTGGCCTTTACCTGCAGAGCCGGCGGCGTCACGGACGCCGATGTGCCCGTTTCCAGGATGTATGACAGCTACGGTTTCCTGCCGGCACCCAAGGATGCGCTTTTCCTGCCGGTCCATTTTGCGGAATATACGGTGGGGTATCTCGTTATCGTACACGCGGAATACCTGATCCGCAACGCGTTTTCGGTCCGGGCGATCCAGATGCTGCTGTCCGCGATCGAGAACTGCTATGTCCACACCCGTCTGCAGTCTGCGAACGATCTGCTCTCCCGGGCATCCATCACGGATGCCATGACCGGTTTCTATAACCGGATGGGATATCAGGAGGTGGCGCTCTCCCGGTTTCAGGAGTATTGTGAGCAGGGGCAGGATGTGACGATCCTCTTTGCCGATATGGACGGGCTGAAGAAACTCAATGACCAGTGCGGGCATGAGGCCGGCGACTATGCGATCGTGGCGGTGGCGCAGGCCATCCGCAGGATCTGCCCCAAGAAGGCGACGGTGGCACGTATGGGCGGGGATGAATTCCTGATCATGCTGCCGGAAACGGATGAAGCGCGTGTGGAGGAACTGATCGCGCAGATCGAAGCGGAGATCCCCAGGACCGAAGCGGCGAAGAAGCTGCCGTATCCGCCGGGGATCAGCATCGGTCATGTGCGCACGGATGCTTCCTCGAGGAAGACGCTGGATCAGTATGTGCACCTGTCCGATGAACTCATGTACGAAGTAAAAAGGCGGCATAAGGCGCGTCAGAAGCAGGGAGGGACGGCATGAAAAAACTCAATATGACGGAGAAGATCTCCTACGGTCTCGGAGCGGTCGGCAAGGATATGGTCTACATGCTCTCCGCCAGTTACATCCTGTATTACTACCAGGATCTGCTCGGGGTGCCGGCGGCGGCCATGGGAGCGATCCTGCTGGCGGCCAGGATCTTTGACGCCTTCAACGACCCCGTCATGGGTCTGCTGGTGGCAAAGACGAGGACCCGGTGGGGACGGTTTCGGCCCTGGCTTTTCATCGGGACCCTGACCAATGCCGTGGTACTCTACCTGATGTTTGCGGCACCGCCGGCTTTGGACGGCGCGGGGCTTACGGCCTACGCGGCCGTCACCTATATCCTCTGGGGCGTGACCTATACGATGATGGACATCCCGTACTGGTCGATGATCCCCGCCTTTACCGAGGGCGGCAGCGAGCGGGAAGGTCTCTCGACGCTGGCCCGCAGCTGCGCCGGCGTGGGCAGTGCGATCGTCACCATCGTCACGATGATGGCCGTGCACGCGATCGGAGGCGCCGATGAGGTGACGGGCTTTAAGTGGTTTACCCTGATCATCTCGGTCCTGTTTGTCATCCTGATCGGGATCACCTGTGTGAATGTCAAGGAGAAGGCCACGGTGGACATGGATTCCCCGTCGGTGGGGGCCATGTTCAAGGCTCTGCTGCAGAATGATCAGGCCATGACCGTTGTGCTCGCCATCGTGCTCATCAACACCTCCATCTACATCACCTCCAATCTGGTCATTTACTTCTTCAAATACGATTTCGGCGGGACGGGATGGTTCAACAGCTATACGCTCTTTAACACCTTTGGCGGCGGGATCCAGATCCTGGCCATGATGCTGTTCTACCCGGTGCTCCGGAAGTTCTTCTCCAACACCAGGATCTTCTACATCAGTCTGGGGATGGCGATCGCGGGGTACGCGGCTCTGCTTCTGATCGCCTTTACGGCGATGAACAATGTCTTCGTGCTCTTTATCCCCGCGTTCTTCATTTTCGGCGCCAACGGGATCCTGAGCGTGCTGACGACCGTGTTCCTCGCCAATACGGTGGATTACGGCGAACTGAAGAATAAGCGCCGCGATGAGTCGGTCATCTTTTCCATGCAGACCTTTGTGGTCAAGCTCGCGAGCGGTGTGGCGGTCTTTATCGCCTCCCTCGCGCTGCAGGTCTTCAACCTGAGCAGTGCGGAGACCACGGAAGCGGATAAGCTCATCGATTTCTCCGCTGCGGTGGCCGCCTCCTCAAGGGTGGGGCTTCGCATGACCATGACGCTCATTCCCATTGCGGGGCTTTTTGTCGCCATATTCTGGTTTAAGAAACGGTTCATCCTGACGGAGGCCAAGGTGCAGGAGATCGCGGAGCAGGTCAGAGCTGCCCGCGGGGAATAAACAGCAAACAGAGAGGAAGAACAAATGCCACAGAGAAATGATATCCACAAGGTACTGATCATCGGTTCCGGTCCCATTGTGATCGGACAGGCCTGCGAATTCGACTATTCCGGGACGCAGGCATGCAAGGCGCTCAGAAGCCTCGGCTATGAGATCGTTCTGGTCAATTCCAATCCGGCCACGATCATGACGGATCCCGAGATGGCGGACCACACGTACATCGAGCCCCTCAATGCCGAGCGCGTCGCGGCGGTCATCGAGAAGGAGCGGCCGGATGCCCTCCTGCCCAATCTGGGCGGACAGTCGGGGTTAAACCTCGCCGCCGAGCTCTACAAGAAGGGGATCCTGGATATGTACGGGGTCAAGGTCATCGGCGTGCAGGTCGACGCGATCGAGCGCGGCGAGGACCGGATCGAATTCAAAAAGACCATGGACGCGCTGGGGATCGAGATGGCGAGGAGCCAGGTGGCCTACAGCGTGGAAGAAGCTTTAAAGATCGCGGACGAGCTGCATTATCCGGTGGTCCTGCGCCCGGCCTACACGATGGGCGGCACCGGCGGTGGTCTGGTCTATAACCGCGACGAGTTAAAGACCGTCTGCGAGCGCGGCCTGCAGGCCTCCCTGATCCATCAGGTCCTGGTCGAGGAGTCGATCCTGGGCTGGGAGGAGCTGGAGCTGGAGGTGGTCCGCGACAAGGACAACAACATGATCACGGTCTGCTTCATCGAGAATGTCGACCCGGTCGGCGTGCACACCGGAGATTCCTACTGCACGGCCCCCATGCTCACGATCGATGAGGATCTGCAGAAGGAGCTGCAGCGGCAGGCCTATGCCATCGTGGAGCACATCGGGGTCATCGGCGGCACCAATGTGCAGTTCGCGCATGACCCGGTCAGCGGGCGTGTGATCGTCATTGAGATCAATCCCAGGACTTCCCGTTCCTCGGCACTGGCCTCCAAGGCCACGGGCTTCCCGATCGCTCTGGTTTCCGCCAAACTCGCCACCAGACTCACATTGGCGGAGCTTACGGATTCCCGCTTCGGCACGCTGGACAAGTATGTCCCGAACGGGGACTTTGTCGTCGTGAAATTTGCGCGCTGGGCATTTGAGAAATTCCACGGCGTCGAGGATAAGCTGGGGACGCAGATGCGCGCCGTCGGCGAGGTGATGAGCATCGGCAAGAATTACAAGGAGGCTTTCCAGAAGGCGATCCGTTCCCTGGAAAAAGACCGTTACGGTCTGGGCTTCGTGAAGAACTTCCACGAACTGCCTGTCGAAGACCTGAAGCGCCTCCTCATCGATGCGAGCTCCGAGCGGCACTTTGTTCTCTATGAGGCGCTGCGCAAGGGCGTGAGCATCGATGAACTCTTTGAGATCACCAAGGTGAAGCATTACTTCCTGGAGCAGATGAAGGAACTGGTGGATGAGGAGGAGGAGATCCTGACGCACAAGGGACAGCTCCCGCCGGATGAACTCCTCGTAAAGGCGAAGAGGGACGGCTTCTCCGACCGGTATCTGGCTATGATCCTGGGGATCTCCGAGGATGAGATCAGGAACAGGAGAGAGGCGCTGGGCGTGACTGAGACCTGGGATTATGTGCATGTCTCGGGGACCGAGGACAGCGCGTATTATTATTCCACCTACAAGGAGAACGCGGAGAACCGCGTGCCGCGTGAGGAACAGGCGCCGGAGCGCGGCAAGGTCATGATCCTCGGCGGCGGCCCCAACCGGATCGGGCAGGGCATCGAATTCGACTACTGCTGCGTGCATGCCGCGAAATCCCTCAAGGCGCTGGGTTTTGAGACCATCATCGTCAACTGTAATCCGGAGACCGTGTCCACGGACTATGATACCTCGGACAAGCTCTATTTCGAGCCGCTCACGCTGGAGGACGTGCTCTCGATCTACCGCAGGGAGAAGCCGGTCGGCGTCATCGCGCAGTTCGGCGGACAGACTCCCTTAAATCTGGCTGCCAAGCTGGAAAAAGAGGGCGTGAAGATCCTCGGGACCACGCCGGAGGTCATCGATCTGGCGGAGGACAGGGACCGCTTCCGCGCCGTCATGGAGAAGCTCGGGATCCCGATGCCGGAAGCCGGCATGGCGACCACCGTGGAGGAGGCCAAGGCCGTTGCGGCGAAGATCGGCTATCCTGTCATGGTCCGTCCCTCCTATGTGCTCGGCGGGCGCGGGATGGAGATCGTCCGCAGCGAGGACGCGATCGAGGCCTATATGAAAGCCGCTGTCGGTGTCACGCCCGACCGTCCCATCCTGATCGACCGTTTCCTGCATAACGCGATGGAATGCGAAGCGGATGCCATCTGCGACGGAGAGAACGCGTATGTGCCCGCCGTTATGGAGCACATTGAACTGGCCGGCATCCATTCCGGCGACAGCGCCTGCATCCTGCCTTCCAGACATATCCCGGAGGATCTGCTTCAGACGATCCGCGAATACACCCGCAGGATCGCCGTGGAGATGCATGTGGTCGGTCTCATGAACATGCAGTATGCGATCGAGGACGGACGTGTCTTCGTGCTGGAAGCCAATCCGCGCGCTTCCCGTACCGTTCCGCTCGTTTCCAAGGTCTGCGGGATCCGCATGGTGCCGCTGGCCGTGGATATCATCACCGGTCCTCTCACGGGACGACCGTCCCCGCTGAAGGACCTCGGGGAGCGGAAGATCCCGTATTACGGCGTCAAGGAGGCGGTGTTCCCCTTCAATATGTTCCCGGAGGTGGATCCCGTGCTCGGACCCGAGATGCGCTCCACCGGCGAGGTGCTGGGGATCGCGGAGACGACCGGAGAGGCCTTCTTCAAGGCCGAGGAGGCGGCAAAGTCAACGCTGCCCACGGAGGGGGCCGTGCTGATCTCCGTCAACAGCGAGGATAAGCCCGATGCGGCCGAGATCGCAAGGAGCTTCCATGAGGACGGCTTTACGATCCTCGCGACCGGCAGGACCTGCGATCTGATCGAGCAGGCGGGGATCCCGGTGCAGCGTGTCAAGAAGAGCTACGAGGGCAGGCCCAATGTACAGGATATGATCACCAACGGGGAGATCGACCTCATCGTCAATTCTCCCATCGGGGACGGGGCGGAGCATGATGACAGCTATCTGAGGAAGGCCGCGATCAAGGCAAGGATCCCGTATGTGACCACCATTGCCGCGGCAAGGGCGGCAGCAGAGGGGATCCGGCAGATCCGTTCCGCGAAGACCTCCGCTCTGAGATCGCTGCAGGAATGGCATTCCGAGATCGGTTGACAAATGATAAAAAAATTGTAAAATTTTTGTTGTTGTTGCGGCTTATGTTGCAAAAAAGGAGGAGAGAAAAAACATGTTAGAGCGATGGTTTAAGTTAAAGGAGCACGGAACCGATGCGCGCACCGAGATCGTGGCCGGTCTGACCACCTTCCTGTCCATGGCGTACATCCTGGCGGTGAACCCGAACATCCTGAGCGAGGGCGGCATGAACCGCGGCGGTGTCTTTGTGGCGACGGCGCTCGCTTCCGCACTGGCAACCTTTGTCATGGCATTCCTTGCCAATTACCCGATCGCTCTTTCGGCGGGTCTCGGCCTCAATGCCTATTTCGCCTACACGGTCTGCCTGGGAGAACTGGGCGGCGAGCCGGATGCGTTCAAGGTCGCTCTGACGGCGGTCTTTGTGGAAGGTATCATCTTCATCATCCTTTCCCTGTTTAAGGTCCGTGAAGAGATCATCAACGGCATCCCTTCCAACCTGAAAAACGGCATCACGGTCGGTATCGGCCTCTTCATCGGCTTCATCGGCCTGCGCGGCGCCAACATCGTGATCCCCAGCGGATCGACGACGGTCGAGCTCGGCTCCTTTGCCGATCCCGGCATGACTCTTGCGCTGATCGGCTTCATCATCATCCTGGTACTGGTCTATTATAAGGTCAAGGGTGCGGTCCTCATCGGCATCCTGGCGACCTGGGTCCTGGGCATGATCGCGGAAGCGGCCGGCTGGTATGTGGTGGATCCCGCGGCGGGTGTCTACAGCGTATTCCCGAGCTTCTCCGAGGGCTTCATGCAGCTGGGCGGCATCTCCGAGACCGCTTTCAAACTCGACTTCGCATGGGTGGGAGCACATTTCATCCAGTTCGTCGCCATTGTTTTCGCATTCCTGTATGTGGATCTCTTTGACACGATCGGCACGGTCGTGGGTGTCGCCGACAAGGCGGGCCTGCTGGATAAGGACGGCAAGCTCCCCCGCGCCGGCAAGGTCCTGATGGCGGACGCCATCGGTACCACGGCGGGTGCTCTGCTCGGTACCTCCACCGTCACTTCCTTTGTGGAATCCAGCGCGGGCGTTGCGGAAGGCGGCAAGACCGGTCTCACGGCGCTGACCACCGGCATCATGTTCCTGGTAGCCCTCGTGCTGTCCCCGATCTTCCTCGCGATCCCCGGCTTTGCCACGGCTCCGGCCCTGATCTATGTCGGCATGCTGATGATCAGCTCCGCGAAGAACATCAAGTTTGACGGCGAGATCGCCGATGTGGCGGGTGCCTACATGGCCATCATCATGATGCCTCTTTCCTACTCCATCGCGACCGGCATCATGTTCGCGGTGCTGACCTGGGTCATCGTCAAGGTGTTCGAGCGCAAGGCCAAGGATGTGAGCCCTGTTATGTGGGTCGTAGCCATCCTCTTCCTGCTCAGGATCGTGACACTGGTAACGAACTTCCAGTAAGAGGAGAAGTGCGCGTCCGGACAGGACAACCAAGAAAACAGTCAAGCGGGAACGCAGGGCGGAAACGCCTTGCGTTCCTTTTCTTGTGCCTGTTTTTGCCGGCTGCCGCGGCGGGATGTGCGGGGCGGTCCGCGGACCCGGAAGCGGAGCCGGCCCAGACCCTGACGGTGCCCGTTCTGGAGCCGCTGCCGGAGGAACCGGCACCTGCCCCCGCCGAAACGCAGGAGGAACTGACGCCGGAGGAACGGCTGCAGAGAGATCTGGAGAAGGGACAGATCCCCTGGGCCGATGCGCCGCGGATCGGTGACAGGGATTCCCTGATCCGGTATATGCGGCGGGTGCGGGATCATCATCTGACGGAAGCTCCCGTCATCTATACGGACGGCTATATGGCGGATTATGAAGAGATCCTGAAGGCCGTCAATCTGGCCTACATCGATTTCGAGATCCGTTCCGAGGAAAAGGATTCCAGACACGTCCTGTACATGCTCACCTACTATCCGGGCGACCGGGTGGCGCAGGCCTATCTGTCCGGGAATACGAACTGTCTCAACGAGGAGGAGCGGCTGCTGTATGACGATGCCGTGATACTGGTCGAGGAGGCGGCAAAACTCCCGAACGATCTCTACCGGGAGCTCTTCCTGCACGACCAGGTCATCGGCCGGGCGACCTATCATAACAGAAGGGAGCGGGTCGGAGTACCGCGTTTCTGCACTGCGGTGGGTGCCATGCTGGACGGGGAGGCCAACTGCCAGGGGTACGCGGACGCCTTTGCCATGCTGGGCACGATGGCGGGACTGCAGGTCGGCAGACAGTCGGGCTTTGCCGGGGACGATGAGCACATGTGGAACACGGTATTCCTGAACGGAAGATGGTATGCGCTGGACTGTACCTGGGACGACGCGTCCTATAATCTGGACGGCACGGAATATACGAGTTACGCGTATTTCAACGCACCGGAGGAGATCCTGTCGGCTACGCACAGCTGGGAGGACTATACCGTGGAACATCAGGTGACGGAGAGCCTGGCGGACGCGCCGGCATATTTCTATCTCACGGAAGAGGCGACGGACACCTTTTTCGGGCATTACCATCAGACAATGGATCTGCTGGCCGCAGACGCGGCGGCCAGACTCTCCGACGGCGCACGCTATGTGTACAGCATGGCCCCGTCGGAACCGGACAGATTCCGGAAATATACCGATGTGGCGGAGGCGGTGGACGCGAAACTGTCCGGACCGCTCGATTATGTGGTCATCCTGACGAACCGTGGCGGCTACAGCTTTGTGACCATCGATGCGGGGAGGCCGGAGCCTGCGGAGGGAGAGGAGACACAGAGCGGGATCAGCGGTCAGGAAGAGACGGAGAACCCCTGAAATTGGTTAAGCCCCGATCCGGGAATGACCGGACCGGGGCTTTGTTTTTGAGCTTGTGCTCGTGCCGAGTACCAAACTTGATGGTGCTATCATACAGGAAGAATGTGTCAGAATTGTGAACTTGTCCTAAAAGAAATCTAAAAGAAATCAAAAGAAAGACTAAAATCCCCGGAGAAAAATGCCGGAAATGCCGTCACGGCGTGCCCTTGCTATCCGGGGGGCATCGGTGTATGATAGGATACAGCGTCAAAACCGCGGGGAGCGGTTTTGGCGTACCCAGTCGTTTCAGATCAAAGGAGAGATTATGGCAGGTATCATCTTAACCGGCGACCGGCCGACCGGCCGCCTGCATGTAGGACATTATGTCGGTTCCCTCAGGCGCCGTGTGGAGCTGCAGAATTCCGGGAAGTATGACGAGATCTATATCATGATCGCGGATGCGCAGGCCCTGACGGATAACGCGAAGAATCCGTCCAAGGTGCGGGAGAACATCCTCGAGGTCGCGCTCGATTATCTGGCGGTGGGACTCGATCCGGAGAAGTCCACGCTGTTCATCCAGTCGCAGGTGCCGGAGCTTACGGAACTCAGTTTTTATTATATGAATCTCGTGACGGTCCCGAGGCTTCAGCGCAATCCGACGGTGAAAGCGGAGCTGGCGATGCGCGATTTCAAGAGCGAGGGCATCCCTGTGGGATTCTTCACCTATCCCATCTCCCAGGCGGCGGATATCACGGCTTTCCGGGCGACAACGGTGCCGGTGGGGGAGGATCAGGAACCGATGCTTGAGCAGTGCCGGGAGATCGTGCGTTCCTTTAACAACACCTACGGGGAGACCCTGACGGAGCCCGATATCATGCTGCCGGACAATGCCGCGTGCCTGAGGCTCCCGGGGATCGACGGCAAGGCCAAGATGAGCAAATCGCTCGGGAACTGCATCTATCTCGCGGAGGAGCCGGAGGAGATCAGGAAAAAGGTCATGAGCATGTTCACGGATCCCGATCATCTCCGTGTGGAGGATCCGGGGAAGACCGAGGGAAATCCCGTGTTCATTTATCTGGAGGCCTTCTCGAAGCCGGAGTATTTCGCCGAATTCTGCCCGGATTACAAGGATCTCTCCGAGATGAAGGCGCATTATGAGCGGGGCGGACTCGGTGATGTTAAGGTCAAGAAATTCCTGAACAGCTGCCTGCAGGCGGAACTGGAGCCGATCCGCAACCGCCGCAAAGAGTTCCAGAAGGATATCGGCTATGTCTATGAGGTCCTGCGGAAGGGAAGCGAAGTGGCGGAGCGCAAGGCGGCACAGACCCTGGCGGACGTCAAGGCGGCCATGAAGATCGACTATTTTGCGGACAGCAGTTTTATCGAGGCGCAGACCGAGAAATACCGGGAGGGACAGCAATGAAGAACATCCTGTTTGTCGCATCGGAGGGTGTACCTTTTATCAAGACCGGCGGTCTTGCGGATGTGGTCGGATCGCTGCCCAAGGAGATCGATAAGAAGTATTACGATGTCCGTGTGATCATCCCCAAATACCGCTGCATGAAGCAGGAGATGACGGACAAGCTGGAATACGTCACCAATTTCTACATGGATTTCCACTGGAAACGCGAGTACGTGGGCATCTTCAAGGCGGTGGTCGAAGGGATCACCTATTATTTCATCGACAATGAGTTTTACTTCAACGGCGACCGGCCCTACGGCGACGATGTGGTCTTTGAGATCGAGAAGTACACCTATTTCTCCAAGGCGGCGCTCTCAATCCTGCCGGTGATCGATTTCCGTCCCGATATCATTCACTGCCATGACTGGCAGACCGGGCTGATCCCCGTCTATCTCAAGGAGCGTTTCCAGGGGAACGAGTTCTACCGCGGGATCAAGGCGGTGATGACGATCCATAACCTGAAATTCCAGGGCAAGTGGGATATCGACACCGTGAAGGATATTACGGGGCTGCCGGATTATTATTTCACACCGGATAAGCTGGGCTTTTTCAAGGACGGCAATCTGTTAAAGGGCGGCCTTGTCTATGCCGATGCGATCACGACCGTGTCGGAGACCTACGCGGATGAGATCAAGATGCCCTTCTACGGCGAGGGGCTGGACGGGCTCCTCAGGGCGCGCAGCGGCGATCTCAGAGGCATCGTCAACGGGATCGACTATACGGATTTCAATCCGGAGACGGATAAGAATCTGGAGCATCCCTATAATCAGGTCAATTTCCGCAAGGAAAAGCTGCGCAACAAGACGGCGCTGCAGAAGGAACTGGGACTGGCCGTGGACGACAAGCGGATGATGATCGGCATCGTATCGCGCCTCACGGATCAGAAGGGATTCGACCTCATCGCCTACGTGATGGACGAGCTCTGTCACGATGCCGTGCAGATCGTGGTACTGGGCACCGGCGAGGATCAGTATGAGAACATGTTCCGGCATTTCGCCTGGAAATATCACGATATGGTCTCCGCCAACATCTACTATTCGGACGCGCTGTCCCACAAGATCTATGCGGCGTCCGATGCTTTCCTGATGCCCTCGCTGTTCGAGCCCTGCGGCTTATCCCAGCTGATGGCCCTGCGCTACGGGACCATCCCGATCGTCCGCCAGACCGGCGGCCTGAAGGATACCGTGGAGCCTTACAATCGTTTCGAGTCCAGAGGGACCGGCTTCGGTTTCCTAAACTACAACGCGCATGAGATGCTCGCCACGATCCGCGAGGCGGAGGCTCTGTACTATGACAACCGCCGGGAGTGGAACAAGATGGTGGACCGTGCGATGAAGGTGGATTACTCCTGGAAGGTCAGCGCGAGCAAGTATCAGGAGATGTATATGTGGCTGTGCCCGTAAGCAGCCTTTACAGGATCCGGATCTTCTTCAGCGGACCGACGAGACGGTTCAGCCCGGGCATGGAGCGCAGCTCCTCCTCCGTGATCCCGCCGAGGCGCACGATGAGGAGCGCATAGCAGAGGACTGCGGCTGCCAGAGCGGGCAGCAGGGAGAGCAGATTGATGAGATACTCTCCCGCAAGGAACATACGGAACAGATAACAGGCACCCTGATAGACCACTCTGGCGGCGAGCGCCATGAGAAGAGAGGCCGGGAGGGGTGCCTTCAGCATGCCGGGCCAGTCGAACGGCAGGGACACATACCGGTTCAGGGAGATCTGGTTCAGTACGCAGATGAGACCGGAGTAGAGGATCATGGCGATGACCAGCGCTCCGTTGTCGAGCGGCGAGAACAGCAGGAGGAGAGCCAGCACGATCCCCTGCACGATGAGCGAGAGCGCAGCGTTGACGACCGGCGCATGAAGCCTGCCGATCGCCTGCAGGACCGCGTTGGTGACGGTGGAGATGCTGTAAAAGATCACCGTGACCGCGATCCCGGCGAGCAGACGGGAAGCCTCCGCGAGGGAGGCGCGCTGCGGGAAGAGCACCATCATGACAGGCTTAGACAGCACCATCAGACCGGCGGCGCACGGCACGGAGATGAACATCGTCACCCGGAGCGCCCGGCTGACGAGAGCGGCTGCCTCCGCCTTGTTCCCTCTGGCATGCCGCGCGGAGAGAT
Organism: Lachnospiraceae bacterium; assembly: GCA_017535945.1. GTDB lineage: Bacteria > Bacillota > Clostridia > Lachnospirales > Lachnospiraceae > Butyrivibrio. The sequence goes on along the minus strand of JAFXTJ010000020.1, from coordinate 26,051 downwards.
TGGGCATCATGGCGCTGGAGAGCGCATTGGAGAGCGCGATCGGGATGTTGGCGATGACTACGGCTTTGGTGGAAAAGATGCCGTAGGAGACGGCAGTCTGTGATTCAGTGTACGCCCGCATGCCGGTGAGGATCCGCTGGAACAGCGTCTGGTTGAGCATTGTGGAGAGATTATAGATAAAGGTGCTCAGGATGAACGGGGTCACCGTGAAGAACAGCAGTTGCAGGACGGTCCCGGTGCTGTCGGGGTGCTCGTCCGGATCCGGGGCGGCCTCCTCCAGATAACGGCGTCTGTTCTTCAGATAAACCGCGAGCATGAACAGAAAGGCCGTGAGCACGCCGGCTCCGGTGCCGAGCGCGCTGCCGACCGCCCCGCGGACGGCCCGCGTCGTCTCATCCGCTCCGGCTCCGGCGCTTCTGATAAAGAGCCATGCGGCCAGGATCGAGACGACGGCATTGAGGATCTGTTCGAGGATCTGCGAGATTGAAGTGGGTACCATGGTGCGGCGGGCCTGGAAATAGCCTCTGAGGACACCCAGAAAGCCGAAGAGCAGGATGGTGGGGGCAAATACCCGGAGGACACTCACCGAATGACCGTAGGTCAGGAGGCCCGCACCGAACCAGACAAAGAGGGAAAACGCACCGCTGACGATGGTCACATACAGGAGCGCGCCGCGGAAGATGCGCTGCGCGTTCTTCGTCTCACCGAGTGCCAGTTTGGCGGCGATGACCTTGGAAATGGCGGAGGGAATGCTGTAGGCCGAGATCAGGAGGATGATCGTGTAGCAATTGTAGGCATAGTTATAATACCCGTTGCCTTCATCTCCGATGATGCCGGTCAGGGGACTGCGGTAGAGCAGGCCGATGATGCGGACGATGATCCCGGCCGCGGCGAGGATCCCGGCCTGGGTCAGCATATCGTTTTTGTTTTTTTCCTCATTGTTCATGGGTCCGCCCGAAAACCTCCGCTCTTCATCATAACAAACACGGGGGACTTTTGTCGACACTTTTGTCCATTGACAGTAAGGTGGAAATATCGTAAAATTTAATGACTTATGATAATCGAAGACACTACACCGGAATATGTTATGGAGGATTTGTTGTGAAGAAAAAAATGACTGCAAAGATCATCAGTATTCTCACTGCCGCGGTACTCGGCGCGACGGCCGTCATCGGTGTGCCCGGTCTCTCGCTGAAGACCGAAGCGGCGGCAGCCAGGACAGTGGCGATCACGTCCTGCACGATCCAGGGTGCCAATGTGGTGGCGCAGGTTCACGCGGATCAGGTACCCGCAGGAGATGACGGTCTGTATTATCTTTTTGCCAATGAAGTATATCAGGACGGCGCGGCAGGCAAGGCCGTCGCCACGGCACAGATCGCTGCCGATGCGCAGCTGGTCGCTCCGCTGGGCTTCGGTACTCCCGATAACAATCTGATGCGCAAGTTCATGATCATGGTAAAGAGAGGCAATTCCATGGTCCAGGTGAGCAACGAGCGCTATATCACCAATCCCGAGGCGGTGGCCACCCAGACCACGCCCCGCAATGACCACGGGATCAAGGGCCTCCTGCCCAATTCCGCCGATGCGGCGACCTTTAAGGATCTGGGCGTTGCGCAGCTGATCTACAACTTCTATCTGGGAGATATCGTGGGTCCCTCTTCGGATCCGGCGCTGCCCACCATCGAGTTCCCTTATTGCGGTCATGTCTATCAGTTCAATACCAAGGCACTGCAGAATTATGACGGCTATGCCAGCTTCTGCCAGTCCAACGGCTTCCAGCTCACGGTCACGCTCTTAAACAACAAGACCGCGGCCGGTGCGGATCTGATCCATCCGGGAGCCAGGGACGGTCATGCCTGCCCCGGCTACGCGATGAACACCAAGGAGCCCGGCGGCACGGAGCACTTAAAGGCGATCGCCACCTTCCTCGCGGCCCGCTATTCCGGAACCGACGGCCACGGCAAGATCGACAACTGGATCATCGGCAATGAGGTCAATGCCCGCACGGAGTGGTATCATCTGAATTCCACCAATCTCGAATACAATGTCAGCGAGTATGTCAAGGCTTTCCGTATCTTCTACAACGGGATCAAGAGTGTCAATGCCAATGCGCGCGTATATAATTCCATCGATCAGGAGTGGGGACGCAAGTCCAATCCCGGCTGCTTCTTAAGCAGACAGTATTTGGACCGTTTCACGGATATCATCAACAGAGAGGGAAATATCGACTGGGGTCTGTCCTTCCATCCCTACAACTCCCCCCTGTATGATCCCTATGCGTGGAAACAGCAGGCCTGCTGGGTCAGGGCGGATTATTCCACCCCTTATATCACGATGGAGAATATCGATCTGCTGACGAATTACATGACGCAGCCCGGATATCTCGCTCCCAACGGTCAGGTGCGCAGTATCTCCATCTCGGAGATCGGTTTCACCTCCAGCTACGGCGAGGATGCGCAGCTGGCTTCGATCGTTTACGGATATCTCATGGCGGCCTCCAACCCGCACATCGATGCGTTCATGCTCTTCCGGGAGGTGGATGACGCGCATGAGATGCAGAGCAATATCGCGCAGGGCCTGAAGCGCCCCGACGGCTCGCAGAAGCCCGCCTATCAGATCTACAAGGCCATGGGCACCGGCGGCCAGGCGGCTGCTGCGGCACAGGCTTCGCAGATCATCGGCCAGGATGTCAACGCGCTGGTGGCCAACCGCACCATGCTGCTGCGCGGCGGCTGGGATCTCAATTCCTGATGCGCGGAAACCGGGCATAATCGAAACAGTTCTTATTACCGGCCTCTTCCGCTGTTCGGAAGAGGTCGTCTTTTTGGAGATATGCTGTCATGGAGAACAGACCGGCAGAGGATGCGAAAAGAGAATACGCGGAGTGTATGATCCGGATGGTCAATGATCTCGGATTTCCGCTTGCCCCGGGGATGAAGATCCTCGACTTCGGCTGCGGGGACGGCAGTCTGGTCACGACGCTGCGCGGTATGGGCTACGATGCGTACGGAGTGGATATCATCGACTGCCCCGCGCTGGATGCGGAGCATTATGCCAGGATCGGCTTTGACCCGTACCGTTTCCCCTATGCGGATGACACCTTTGACTTTGTTCACAGTTCCTCCGTTTTCGAGCATGTGCAGAATACGGAGGAGTGTCTGAAAGAGATCCACCGGGTATTAAAGCCGGGCGGGGCGACCGTTCATTCCCTGCCCAGCCGGTACCGTCTGCTGGAAGCCCACATGTTCGTGCCGCTGGGCGGTCTGATCCAGAGTCCGTTCTGGCTGTGGCTGTGGGCGTTTCTCGGCGTGAAGAACGGTTTTCAGAAGGGCCTGTCCGGGAGAGAGGTCTACAGGCGGAATCTGGGATACTGCCGTTCGGCGCTGAATTACTACAGCTACAGAGATCTGAAAAAGATCATCCTCTCCGTTTTCGGCAATGTCAAAGCGGTCGGTAAGGAATATATCAACAATATGCCGGGGGGAGCCGCCAGGCTCGGCAGAAAGCTGCGGATCCCGGGTTACAGCAGGCTCGTTTTCCTTTTCAGGGAATGGGAGCTGTTTATGAAGAAGGAAGGATGAACGCATGAACAAGTCGGAGATCAGCGAGATCAAAAAGAACCTGAACGGCGACAGACTCTCGATCGACCGCATCTGCGGCTGCTATGTCGATTATGAGAAGAGGAAGAAGGTGCAGTTCACCAAGGCCTTCGGACAGCTGCCGGAGGAGGAGACCTGGAAATATCAGGAGATCTTTCGTCAGACACTTTCGGGCGTCGCGGGACGCAATCTCGTGACGATCGATTTCCCGACGGAGCAGGAGATGACCGGCGGTGCGCAGGAGTTCCTGCTCACGCTCCGGAATTCGGCGCTCAAGGAGGAGGCGCTCGTGGAGCAGCTCGTCGACCAGGTGATCGCGCATTACATCGAGCCGGAGAATTACTATATCGTGCTGGCGCACGGCCTCTATGATGTGCCCGGTGTCACGAAAGACAAGATCCTCAATGATGACGCGTCGGATTCGGTCTACGATTTCATCCTGTGCTCCATCTGCCCGGTGAAGCTCTCCAAGGCGGGGCTCTCCTACAATGCGCAGGAAAAGATGATCACGGAGCGGACGCGCGACTGGGTCGTGGAGCCTCCGGTCAAGGGATTCCTGTTCCCGGCCTTTACGGACCGGGCGGATGACATCCACAGTACGCTCTATTTCACGAAGAAGCCGTTTGACATGCAGCCGGAACTCATCGACGCTCTGTTCGGATCGGAGGCGCCGCTGTCTGCACCGGAGCAGAAGGAGACCTTCCAGTCCATCGTGGCGGAGACCATGGGGGAGGACGCGGATCTCTCCGTGGTCAAGAATATCCATGAGATGCTCTCGGAAATGGTACTGGGCAGCGCGGACGATCCCGAGCCGCTCACGATCGGCAGGAAGCAGATGCGCCAGATCCTGGAGGATGCCGGCGTCGCGCCGGAGAATATGGAACGCTTTGACGAAGCCTTTGAGAATGCCGTGGAGAATGAGGATGAGAGCTTCACGGTGACGAATGTCTCCGATGTGAAGAAACTTTCCATTGAGACCCCCAACGTGGTCATCCGTGTGAAGCCCGACAGGGCGGACCTCGTGATGCCCAGGATCGTGGACGGCAGGGAATGCCTGATCATCGTGGTCGACGACCGCGTGGAGGTCAACGGCATCAACGTGCGCACCATTTTCCGTAAATAAATCCGGGACAGGAGAGTTCAGAGCAGACAGCCATGCTTAAGACACTCGGAAAACAGATCGGAGAATTCAAATGGATCGCGATCTCTTCACCGCTCTTCATGATCGGGGAAGTCATCTGCGAGATGCTGATCCCCGTGTTCATGGGCCAGATCGTGGACAACGGGATCTACGGCGGCAACATGGCCTATATCGGCACGACCGGTCTGAAGATGGTGGCCGTCGCGCTGGCGGGCCTGGCCTGCGGCATGCTGGGGGCCTATACGCGCGCCAAAGCGGGCGCCGGCCTGGGACGCAATCTGCGCAAGGCCATGTTCGACAGGATCCAGGAATACTCCTTTGCCAATATCGACAAATTCTCCGCTTCCGGTCTCGTGACCCGCATGACCACCGATGTCACCAACATCCAGAATGCCTTTCAGATGCTGCTTGCCATGGCGGTGCGTGCGCCGGGCTCCATGATCGTCGCGATGTGCATGTCTTTCTATCTGAGCGCGAAGCTCGCGAGCGTCTATCTCGTGGCGGTGATCTTCCTCGCCACCGTGATCATGCTGCTCATGCGCAGCGCATCGAAATATTTCAAACGGGTCTTTGAGAAATACGATGCCTTAAACGAATCGGTCCAGGAGAATGTCTCCGCGATCCGCGTCGTGAAATCCTATGTCCGCGAGGACCACGAGATCGGCAGGTTTGACCGTGCCGCGCAGAACATCTACCGCATGTTCATCTCCGCGGAGAAGCGGGTCGTCACCATAGCGCCCCTCATGTCCGCCACGGTCTACACCTGTATCCTCCTGATCTCCTGGCTGGGAGCGCATATGATCATCGGGACGGGCGGTGTGAGCACGCTCACCACCGGTGAACTGATGAGCCTGCTCACCTATTGCATGAACATCCTCATGAGTCTCATGATGGTTTCCATTATCTTTGTCATGGTCACGATGTCCGAGGCTTCCGGGCGGCGGATCGCCGAGGTGATCGAAGAAGAGAGCACCATGAAGAACCCGGAGAACCCCGTCATGGAGGTGGCGGACGGCAGCATCGTCTTCGAGCATGTATATTTCTCCTATCATACGGATTCCCCGGAGGCGGTGTTGAAGGACATCAACCTCTCCATCCGTTCCGGCGAGAGCATCGGCATCATCGGCGGCACGGGTTCCGCGAAATCCTCTCTGGTCAATCTCATCAGCCGGCTCTATGACGTGACGGACGGGCGTGTGCTCGTCGGCGGCACGGACGTGCGGGACTACGATATGGTGGCCCTCAGGGAGCAGGTCGCCGTCGTATTGCAGAAGAATGTTCTTTTCTCCGGCACCATCTATGAAAACCTGCGCTGGGGTGATCCGGAAGCGACGGATGAGGAGTGCAGACGCGCCTGTGTGCTCGCCTGCGCGGATGAATTCATCGAGAAGATGCCGGAGGGGTATGAGACCCGGATCGAACAGGGCGGCAGTAACGTGTCCGGCGGTCAGAAGCAGCGGCTGTGCATTGCCAGGGCGCTGCTGAAGAAACCGAAGATCCTGATCCTGGACGATTCGACCTCCGCGGTGGATACCGCGACGGATGCGAAGATCCGCAAGGCCTTTGCGGAGGAGATCCCGGATACCACCAAACTCATCATCGCCCAGCGCGTGGCCAGTGTCGAGAACTGTGACCGGATCATCGTCATGGACAACGGCGTGGTGCAGGGCTTCGGAACCCATGAGGAACTGATGCGGGATAATGCGATCTACCGCGAGGTCTACGAGTCGCAGACGGGCGGCGACAGAGATTTCGACGAGAAGAAGTGAACCTATGGCACAGGAAAATGTCAAAGAAGTGAAGATGGGCCGCGGCGGGATGCGCGGGATGCCCCGGCCGAAGATCGAGAATCCGGGGAAGCTCGTGGGGCGTCTCTTCGGGTTCCTGTTCGCCTCCTACGGCGTGCAGATGCTCTTCGTGGCCGTGTGCATCGTTGTGAGCGTATTCGCGAACATTCAGGGGACGCTTTTCACGCGGACGCTGATCGATTCCTATATCACGCCGATGACGGAGGTGAGCAGAGCCGGCGGAACGCCGGATTACGGCCCGCTTGCCGCGGCGATCGGACGTGTCGCGCTGTTTTACGCGATCGGCGTGGCGGCTGCGTATGCGCAGTCCCTGACCATGGTCTATGTCTCGCAGGGGACGCTGTGCAGACTCAGGAAACTGCTCTTTGCGCATATGGAGCGGCTGCCGGTGAAGTATTTCGACACGCACGCGCACGGCGATATCATGTCCGTCTACACCAACGATATCGATACGCTGCGGCAGATGATCTCCCAGTCGATCCCGCAGATGCTGAACAGCGCCATCACGATCGTGAGTGTGCTTGTTTCCATGATCCTGTTAAATATCCCGCTGACGATCCTGACGTTATTCATGGTCGCCGTGATGCTCATGGCTTCCGGAGCCGCCACAAAGGCGTCCGGGCGCAATTTCGTCGCGCAGCAGAAGAACATCGGCGCGCTGAACGGCTATATCGAGGAGATGATCACGGGACAGAAGGTGGTCAAGGTCTTCTGCCACGAGGATGAGAGCGTCGAGGGCTTCGATGTGCTCAATGAGGCGCTGTTTGAGAGCGCTTTCAAGGCCCAGACCTTCTCCGGATTCCTGGGTCCCATCAACGCCCAGCTGGGCAATGTCAGCTATGTGCTGTGCGCCCTCGCAGGCGGCGCGCTGGCCCTGTCCTCCGGGATGACGGGAGGCGGCACGGCGGCCTTCTTCCTGGCGCTTGTCAGGCTCTTCGGCGTGCTCTCCGTGGGCAGCCTGGCCAGTTTCCTCACCTTTAACAAGAGCTTCTCGATGCCGATCAACCAGGTCAGCATGCAGTTCAACTCCATCATCATGGCGCTTGCCGGTGCGGACCGCGTCTTCAAGCTGCTGGACGAGGAGCCGGAGACGGATGACGGTTACGTGACCCTGGTGAACGCCAGGGAGGAGAACGGGCAGCTGACCGAAGCCGCGGAGCATACGGGGCGGTGGGCCTGGAAGCATTATCATAAGGCGGACGGCACGACCACCTATGTGCCGCAGGAGGGGGATATCACTTTCCTCGGCGTGGATTTCGGGTATACGGATGACAAGATGGTGCTGCATGACATCAGACTCCATGCCACGCCTGGCGCTAAGATCGCTCTGGTCGGCTCCACCGGGGCGGGCAAGACCACGATCACCAATCTGATCAACCGCTTCTATGATATCCAGGACGGCAAGATCCGTTATGACAATATCAATATCAACAAGATCAAAAAAGCGGATCTCAGGCTCTCTTTGGGAATGGTGCTGCAGGATACGCACCTCTTCACGGACACGGTGCGCGAGAATATCCGCTACGGGAGGCTCGATGCGACGGATGCCGAGGTGGAGGCGGCCGCCAGGCTTGCCAATGCGGAGGGATTTATCCTGCGTCTGCCGCAGGGGTATGACACGATGCTGCACGGCGACGGTGCCAATCTCTCGCAGGGCCAGAGACAGCTCCTCGCGATCGCCCGTGCCGCCATTGCCGATCCGCCCTGCCTGATCCTGGATGAAGCAACCAGCTCGATCGACACCCGCACCGAGAAGATCGTGCAGGAGGGGATGGACAAGCTCATGAAGGGACGCACGACCTTTGTCATCGCGCACCGTCTCTCCACGATCCGCAACAGTGACTGCATCCTCGTGATGGAGCAGGGCCGGATCATCGAGAGCGGGACGCATGAGGAACTGCTGGCCTTAAAGAAGAAGTATTATCAGCTGTATACGGGCAACAGACCGGAAGAAGGAGCGTGAAGGGGGGACGACCCGGCGCGGAAAGAAGACTGCGGATGCGGACGGTGAAGATCGCACCCGAAACGGATCAGATGCTTTCCCGGAAACGCATAAAGCCCGCGTCCGGATACTCCGGATGACAGGACATATGAGTTCAGCGCAGACAGACAGAAACAAATAAAAAACCGGAGGACGTTGCTGAAAACGTCCTCCGGTTTTTAAGTGTGAGGTAACCTTCCGTCTTAACGATCTACAATGGTCAGGGCGTGCAGGAAATCGTCTGAACCGCTCGCAACCGAGATCTTCACGGACTTGCCGACGTAAAGCACACCGGTCTTCTCCGTGTTGGTGGCGGCATCCAGCTTGATCTGCATGACGCCGGTCGGCGTCTCAAAGTACAGGACATTATCCTTGCTCTTGTCGGTGATCTTGCCGGTCACGGTCGCGATGGCGGCGGTGCCGACGGTCGCATTGGAAGCGGGAGAGGTATCGGTGACCTTTGCCGCGTGGAGCTGGCCGTCAAGTCCCGTGTAATAGCTGACGGTGACATTGCGTCCCTCGATATAAGCCTTGCAGGAATTGAAATCCGTGTCGGGATCGATGAGGTACTTGACGGTCCCGATGGTCAGGGTCTTGAGATCCGAAGTCTTGTCAACGGTACCGCTCACGGTCGGAAGATCGGCGTTGCGGGAAGGAACGGTATTTGCAACGGCAGTTGCTGCAGGAGCAGCCGCAGCCGTCGTCACAGCAGTTGCTGCGGTAGCGGGTCTGGGGCCGGTACCCTCCCAAACAACAACAGCGTGCATGTATGCATCGGATCCGTATGCCACGGCGGCAGATACAAGCTTGCCGGGCGTGAGCACGCGGCAGTAGGTCATATCAGAGGTGGGATCGATCTTGAGGAGCATCGCGCCGCCCGAGGTGGAGAGATGAAGCATATCGGAAGTCGTGTCACCCAGGATCGTACCCTGCACATCGGACAGGTTGGCGGTATCGACGACCACCTGGGCGAGCCTGACGGCATCGGCACTCGTCAACTTGGCGGCGTGCATATACTCATCCGCTCCGCGGTAGACCTGGGCACCAAGCTCGGTACCGGGCGTCATCGCCGGGCAGCCGCTCATATCCGTGGTCTGATCGATCCGGATCAACATGGTGCCGCCGTCCGTGATCAGATGCAGCATATCGGCGGTCGACTCATCGCCGACGACGCCGGTCACGCCGATATTGTCCGCCTTGGCCGTCGCGGTAACCGCTACGATCATCGTCGCGGACAGCAGAAGAGCAAACGCTGTTTTCCTTAACATTCTTAACATTTTCATAACATTTACCTCCGAGCAAAACATAAGAAAGAATATAGCGTTAACAATAATACATTATTCTGATTACTTTGTCCACAAAAAATATCGAAAAATTGTAAAATTGTTACATTTTTTTTACAACGGATAAAATTCCGCCCTGCGGGCCCGGTAAACGGCGTATTCCGTGAAGCCCGCCTCCCTTGCGATCGCCGCCGCTCCGGCAAAGGCGCCGCCCACATGATCCGCCTGATGGGCATCCGACCCGAAGGTGATGATCCGTCCGCCCAGCTCATGATAACGCGCCAGTACCGCCCGCGGCGGGTGTGTTTCGGGATACTGTCTTTTCCACATGGACTGTGTGTTGATCTCCAGGGCCTGCTCCCGTCTGATCAGGAGGCGGAGGATCTCATCAATGTTCTCACGGTAGGGCGTGAGGTCGACCCGCTGCCGTCTGCTCGGCAGATACCGGACCGCGTAATCCAGATGTCCCAGTACATCGAAATCGTCAAAGAGACGGATATTCTCCAGCGTCTCTTCGAAGATCACGGCCAGCGCTTCCTCCTCCGTGCGTCCCTCATAGAAGGACGGGAAATACGGATCCCTGCGGCGCGCCACATGGATCGAGGCGATCACCAGGTCAAAGGGGTGTTCCGACACGAGGGCGCGGTTCCGGTCTGCGACATGCTGCTGCAGGCCGAGTTCGATCCCGAAGCGCAGGTCGATGCGTCCCGCATGGCGCGCGGCGATCGACAGGTACTCGTCATGATAGGCCGTGATATCCGGTTCGAAAAAGTCCGGCGTGAGATCCTTATTATCCACCGGCGGGTAATCGAAGTCATTGTGCTCCGTAAAGCATAACGAGGTCAGCCCCGCCTCTTCCGCGCATACGGCGATTCGGTCCATCGATTCTTTGCAATCTGCCGAATGATGACTGTGCACATGCTGGTCTGCGAGTATCATCGTGATCCTCCTGACAAATTTTCCAAAGCGTTCCCGGAAACTTATGATATAATAGTAGGAATGAAAAGACAACCGGCGCGGAAGAAACGATGAAGGAAGAGGATTACGCCTATCTGGCGACACTGGTGGAGGCCAGTCAGCATGATGACAGCGATGCTTTTGCCAGATTGTATGCCCTTACCTATAATAAGGTATACAACTACTGCAGACATTACCTGCGCAATGCTTTTGCCGCGCAGGATGCCGTGCAGGAGATTTACGTCACCGCGCTGACCAATATCGGCAAGCTCAAGGATCCTTCGGTCTTCATCGCCTGGCTGAACCAGATCGCCTTCCATACCTGTTATGATATGACGAAGCGCAGGGATCCCGGGTATGATATGCCGGGCACCGAAGCCTTTGACTTCCTGGAGGATACGGTCCATGAGGACGCGGATCCGGCGGAGGCGGCGGTGAAGCGCATGGAGAACAGCCGGCTGCAGCAGGCGCTCGACGAACTGGATTTTCAGGAGAAGCAGATCGTCATCATGCGTTACTACAATAATATGAAGCTTCCGGAGATCGCCAGTGCGCTGGGGATCTCCCTGAGTACGGTGAAACGGCATCTGAACCAGGCGCAGGAGGAACTGAGGCGCCGGATGAGCGGGACATAGAGCATGGGCAACGGATTCAAAGAGAGATTTCTCAATATATTCAAACAGGACGAGGCCTACCGCATGAGCAAAGCGGATGCGGAGAAGACTCTCGCCAATGTCTTTGCGCAGGCGGGCAGGGAACCCGGCAGCCATACCCTGGAGGATGTGCGGCCTAAGGACCGGCCGGCCGGGAAGCGCGCCCCGGGCGCATGGAAGATCGCGGCGGCCGTACTGCTCCTCATCGCCGCTGCTGTGGTTTTCCTGCTGTTTCTGAACGGCTGCGGCGTGCAGGCTAAGGAATCCCCGGCTGAGGCGGCGCAGGCCGCCATCAAGACCGGCGTCGGGACACGCAACGCGTCGCCGGAATGCCTCACACCGCGCGCAACCGGCAATGTCATCTACGGCAACGAACTGGCCGAGATCGATGCCTCCAATGCGGCCGAGGGTTATATCACCGTGAGTTATCTGGGCGACTGCCCCAAGGTGAAGCTTCAGATCACCGGCTCCAACGGAGTGACCTATACCTTTAACTGCAAGGGGAACGGGGAACAGGAAGTCTTTCCGCTTTCTTCCGGGGACGGGACCTATCAGGTGGCCGTCTATGAGAATATCGAGGGCAGCCAGTACGCCTCCGCCTATACATCCGATATCGAGGTGACCCTGAACGATCCCACCCGCCCGTACCTCTATCCCAACCAGTATGTGCGGTTTGACCGGGACAGCATGATCGTGGCGCTGGGGCAGGAACTGGCGATGCCCTGCGACGATGACCTGGAGGTGGTCTCCAATGTCTACAACTGGCTCATCGCCAATGTGACCTACGACGAGGAGGAAGCGAAGAGCGTGCAGAGCGGCTATATCCCGGATATCGACGCCGTCATGGAGCGCAGGACGGGGATCTGTCTCGACTATGCGGCGCTCATGGCGGCCATGCTCCGTTCCCAGCGGATCCCCACGAGGCTTGAGGTGGGCTATGCCGGCATTGCTTATCACGCCTGGATCAGTACCTATATCAAGGACATCGGCTGGGTCAACGGCATCGTGCAGTTCGACGGACAGGACTGGCAGATGATGGATCCGACCTTTGCCGCCAATTCCAGCGAGAGTGACCTGAAGACATTCATCGGCTCGGGCGACAGCTACGAGTTGAAATACAGTTATTGAACCAGCGGAGGAACCACATGAAAGCACAACGGCTTCTATCCAACTATGAGATCTCCGTCTTCTGCAGACAGACCACGATGCTCTTAAAGGCGGGCATCGCGCCGGCGCTGGGGATCGACATCCTGATCCAGGACACCGAGGATCCCAAAGGGCGCGCGCTTCTGGAACGTATCCAGGCGCCCCTGCATGAGGGGGCGAGTTATCATGATGCCGTGGAACAGTCCGGCGCCTTTCCGGAGTATATGCTCAACATGATCTCCATCGGGGAGCAGTCGGGGACCCTGGACACGGTCATGGATAATCTGGCGAATTACTACGAGCACGAGGACAATATCCGCACCAATTTAAAAAGTGCCTTAAGCTATCCCGTCATCATGATCGCGATGATGTTCATCGTCATCGGCGTGCTCATCACGCAGGTACTGCCGATCTTCTCTCAGGTGTTCGCACAGCTGGGCACCTCGATGAACGCCTTTTCCCAGAGCCTGCTGAGCCTGGGCAATCATCTGAATGATTATTCCGTGATCCTCTTTGCGTTCATCGCCGTGATCGTCCTGCTGTTCCTCTATTTCTCCAAGGTGGAGCGCGGCAGGCAGCAGTTCGCGGTCTTCGCTTCGCGCTTCGGTCCCACCCGCGCGCTCTATGACGGGATCGCCGCCGGACGTTTCGCCAACGGCATGCATCTGGCGCTCTCCTCCGGCATGGACACCTTTAACGGGCTGGATATGACGCTGAAGCTCGTGGAGAACAAGGCGATCGCCGCCAAGATCGAGAAATGCCGCAAACTCATCATCGAGGGGGACAGCTTCCCGGAGGCGCTGACCAAGGCGGAGATCTTCTCCAAACTCTATTCGCGCATGGTGACGGTGGGATTCCGCTCCGGCTCCATGGATATCGTGATGAAGCAGATCGCCGAGCGCTATGAGCGGGATACCGACAGACGGATCTATTCCATCATATCGGTACTTGAGCCGACGCTGGTCATCATCCTCTCCCTCATCGTGGGGATGATCCTGCTGTCCGTGATACTGCCCCTCATGGGCATCATGTCGAGCATCGGGTAAAGGGAGGCATCGCGGAGCATGCAGTTCGGCAGCACAAAAGCAAGACGCAGGTCGAGGGTCAAAGGCACCGTTCTCATCGCCCTTTTTGCGGCGGTGGCGCTCCTTTTCCTGTATCTGCTGAGCGATTTCGGCCGGAGCACGCTGGAGCGGCAGCAGGAGAGCCTGGAGAATGCCATACACCGGGATCTCATCCAGTGCTATGCCCTGGAGGGGATCTATCCGCCCGATCTGCAGTATCTGGTCGATCACTACGGCCTGACCTGGGATAACGACACCTTTTTTGTGGACTATGAACCCATCGCGTCCAATCTCTATCCGGACGTGACGGTCATGAAACGGAACACGGAGCGCTGACCATGGATTTTCGCAGACAACGACATGTGGTGGATCTGCTCTTCGTCATCGCATTGCTGTTTCTCTTTGCGTTTTCGGCGATCATGCTGATCGCGCTGGGAGCGGATGTCTATCAGAAGAATGTGGACACGATGCAGATCAATTATGACCGCCGGACCGCCGGCGCTTATCTGGCGCAGAAGGTCCGTCAGGCGGATACGGCAGGCGCCGTCTGCGTCAGGACGCTGGAGGGACAGTCCGCCATCGTGCTGACGAAACAGGTCGGTGAACGGGAATACGCGACCTGGCTCTATCTCCATGACGGCATGCTCTGCGAACAGCTGCTGCGCGCGGATCTGGAACCGGCTGCCGGCGGCGGGCAGAAGATCCTGCCGCTGAAGACCCTGACGGTCGAGCAGATCGCGGACGATCTGCTGTCCGTACGGCTCACCCTGGACAACGGGGAGGCGGAGGATTTCTATCTGGGACTGCGCTCGGAGGTTACGCCATGAATCAGAAAGCGGGTTCCAACACAGCGCTTTTCCTGATGGAACTCATCGTGGTCATCGGCTTCTTCTCGCTGGTGTCCGTGATCTGTGTCCGTCTATTCGCGGCGGCGCGCGTCACGGGGGACGCCTCCGTGAACATCAATCAGGCGATCCGCGCGGAGGAATCTCTGGCGGAAGTATGGACGGCGAAGGAGGCGGATCTGGCGGAAACAGCCGCCTGCTTCCCCGGTGCGCGGCTGGAGACGGGAGATTCTCCCGCGGACGGGGTGCTGACCCTGTACTACGACGCGGACTGGCAGAGCATCAGCGACGAGGGAGGCGCCGCCTTTCGCGTCACGCTGACCGGGACCGCAACGGATGCGGCGGATCTCTACGGAGAGGGCGCGCAGGGTGCCGCCGCGGCTGCCGGGATCGAGGCCGTTGACCTGACGAACGGCTCGCGGATCCATATGCTGGAAACGGATCATTATATCGGAGGTGCCGGATGAACCACGAATATCGTTTCGGCGCGCATATCGGAACCTCCTCCCTGCTGCTCATCTTCCTCACACTGAGCCTGGTTTCCTTTGGCGCGCTGTCCCTTGCGGGTGCCAAGGCGGATGAGCGTCTCTCGGAGAAGCTGGGAGAGCATACCGCGGAGTATTACGCCGCTTCCCACGAAGCGGAGGCTTTTGTGGCGCGGACGGATACCGGTCTCAGAAAGGCATGTGCGGAGAGCGCGGATGAAGCGGATTTCCGGGCGCGTACGGCCGGTATGGCATCCGATCTGGTGATCCCCATGAATGACAACCAGAGTCTGTGCGTGGCTCTGGAATTTCTCTATCCCGCAGACGGCGCAGCGGGCGCGGACCGCCTCTGCCGTGTCGTATCCTGGCGTGTCGAGACGCGGGATGACGCGGACTATGAGCGCCATCTGCCGGTCTCGGGCAGCGGCGGAGTGGAGTGAGAGGAACGCGCCCCCGTTCATGACCTGCCCGTATTTATCCCACGGCAGTATTGATCTTTTTTTGCTTACATTTATCACTTGCATTCTCCTTAAAAATACGTATAATAGGTTTGATTTTTTATAACTTTCGTAGTTCGCATCCGGCGGGGAAGCCGGTTGCGGGAGGGGAGGAAGAATGAAAAAGGAAGGAATGTTCAAAAAAGCTTTGTCAATGGCTCTTGCCGCGGCGATGACGGTGTCTCTCGCAGCCTGCGGCAGCGCTCCCGCGGCGCAGGGCGGTTCCGGCGCGTCTGCCGGTGCCATCAAGATCGGTGCCTCGGGTCCTCTGACGGGTCCTGCAGCCGTGTACGGCAACGCGGTCAAGGCCGCTGCGGAGATGGCCGTCGAAGAGATCAATGCCAAGGGCGGTCTGCAGTTCGCGCTCGATTTCGAGGATGATACGCATGACGCGGAAAAGGCGGTCACGGCTTACGGCGTGCTCAAGGACTGGGGCATGCAGGTGTCTCTGGCCACGGTCACGTCCGCACCCGGTGCCGCTGTGGCTCCGATGTACAAGGATGATCACATCTTTGCGATCACGCCTTCCGGATCCTCGCTGGCCATCATCTATGCGGATCCCGACAATGCGGCCAACCCTTACGGCAATGTGTTCCAGATGTGCTTCACCGACCCCAACCAGGGTGTCGCGAGTGCGGATTACCTCAAGGTGCACACGGAGCTGGGCACCAAGATCGCGGTGATCTACAAGAATGATGACAACTACTCCAGCGGGATCTTTGCCAAGTTCAAGAGCCAGGCGGATGCCAACGGCCTTGAGATCGTCTACGAGGGCACCTTTGACGATTCCAATGCCTCCGACTTCACGGTGCAGCTCAAGAAAGCGCAGGATGCGGGCGCGGATCTGCTGTTCCTGCCCATCTATTACGATCCGGCTTCTCTGATCCTGACCCAGGCGAACCAGATGGGCTATGCGCCCACCGTGTTCGGCGTGGACGGCATGGACGGCATCCTGACCCTCGAGGGCTTTGACACCTCTCTCGCGGAGGGCGTGTATCTGCTCACACCTTTCTCCGCCGATGCGACGGATGATCTGACCAAGAACTTCACGGCGAATTATCAGGCGAAGATGAGCGATATCCCCAACCAGTTCGCGGCGGACGCGTATGACTGCGTCTATGCGATCGCACAGGCCTGCGAGGCGGCCGGTGTCACGGCGGACATGAGCGCTTCCGAGATCTGCGACAAGCTTGTCGGCCAGTTCTCCTCCATGACCTTTAACGGTCTGACCGGTCAGAACGTGACCTGGTCCGGCAGCGGCGAGGTTTCCAAGTCTCCCAAGGCTGTGGTCATCAAGAACGGCGTTTATGTAGGCGTGGAAGGCTAAACGGGAGCGGAACATGGACTTTCTCTCATATCTGATCAACGGACTGGGACTCGGGAGCGTGTATGCGATCATCGCGCTCGGCTACACGATGGTGTACGGTATCGCCAAGATGCTGAATTTCGCACACGGCGATGTCATCATGATCGGTGCGTATGTCGCGTTTTTTGCGATCAGTGATATGGGACTCCCTTTATTACCGGCAATCCTGTTGTCGGTGGCGGTATGTACGGTGCTGGGCGTTCTTATTGAACGCCTGGCATACAAGCCGCTCCGGTCGGCATCGGCACTCTCCGTGCTGATCACGGCCATCGGTGTCAGTTATTTCCTGCAGAATGCAGCGCAGCTGCTGTGGTCCTCCTCGACCAAGGTGTTCCCGTCCGTCATCGCGAACGGCGGTATCTCCTCCGGAGGACTCACGGTTTCCTGGCTCACCCTCATCACGATCGGGGTGTGCATCCTGGTGATGATCTGTCTGTCCCTGTTCATCAACCGGACCAAGACCGGACGGGCCATGCGGGCCTGCTCCGAGGATAAGGGCGCTTCGACCCTGATGGGGATCAATGTGAACCGGATGATCTCCATTACCTTTGCGATCGGTTCCGGCCTTGCGGCCATTGCTTCCGTGCTCTTATGCGCGGCCTATCCATCCGTCTATCCGACCCTGGGTGCGATGCCCGGTATCAAAGCCTTTACGGCCGCCGTGTTCGGCGGCATCGGCTCGATCCCCGGCGCGTTCCTCGGCGGTCTTTTGCTTGGCGTCATCGAGATCTTCGCCAAGGCCTATATCTCCACCCAGTTATCCGATGCGATCGTCTTTGCGGTACTGATCCTGGTGCTGCTCATCAAGCCTACCGGGCTGCTGGGCAAGCGGATCAGGGAGAAGGTGTGATCATGGGCGCAGAGAAGAAAAAGATCAAACTGCCGGTCTTTCTGACCAAGCCGCGCTACCGCAGCCGGGTCGCTTCCTTTTCGATCATTCTGGCCGGCTGGCTCATCCTTGAGATCATGATGCATACGGGGAATCTCTCCAGTCTGTTCACGAGCCTGCTGGTGCCGGTCTGCTGCTATATCGTGGCGGCCATCGGGCTGAATCTCAATGTCGGCATCTCCGGGGAACTCAATCTCGGACAGGCCTGCTTCATGAGCGTGGGCGCCTTTACGGCGGTCTGTCTCTCCGGGAGCATGGCGGGCAGCGTTTCGTCGCCGCTTCTGCGCCTGATCCTGGCGATGGTGGCCGGGGCCGTCGCGGCGGCGTTCTTCGGACTCATCATCGGGATCCCCGTGCTGAAGCTCGAAGGAGACTATCTCGCGATCGTCACGCTCGCGTTCGGGCAGATCATCAAGAGCCTCATCACCAACATGTATCTGGGCTTTGACGCGGCCGGGTTCCATTTCAGCTTTGTGGACAACAAGGTGGAGCTGCAGCCGGGCGGCAAGATGCTCTTAAACGGCCCGATGGGCGCGACGGGAACCGAGAGGATCTCGACCTTCAGCGCCGGCGTGGTGCTGATCCTGATCTCGCTGATCGTCGTGTTCCATCTGATGTATTCCCGCAGCGGCCGTGCGATCATGGCGGCCAGGGACAACCGCATCGCCGCGGAATCCGTGGGCATCGAGATCTTCCGCACCAAGATGCTCGCGTTCATCGTCTCCTCCTGTCTGGCGGGGGCGGCCGGCGCGCTCTACGGACTCAATTACTCGACGCTGGTACCGGCGAAATTCGACTTCAACACCTCGATCCTGCTCCTTGTATATGTGGTGCTGGGCGGTCTGGGAAATATGACGGGGACCATCATCGCGACGGTGGTGCTGGTGCTCCTGCCGGAGCTGCTCCGGTCCATGCAGGATTACCGGATGCTCATTTATGCGATCGTGCTGATCCTGATCATGCTGCTCACCAACAACGAGACGATCCGGACCTGGACCATGCGGATCACCCGGAAATTAAGGAGGCAGACCAATGGATGAGAGCCGCAGACCCGTTCTGGAGGTCAGGGAACTGGGCATTGATTTCGGCGGCCTGACGGCGGTCAATGACCTCAATATGGAAGTGTATCGCGGGGAGATCGTGGGACTCATCGGTCCCAACGGCGCAGGCAAGACCACGGTGTTCAACATGCTCACCAGGGTTTATCAGCCCACCCGCGGCAGTATCATTTTCGACGGAAAGGACACAACGGGCTGTTCGGTGGTGGATATGAACCGCGCCGGCGTGGCGCGCACCTTTCAGAATATCCGCCTGTTCTCCGGGCTTTCGGTGGCGGACAATGTGCGGACGGGGTTCCACGGACGCATCGTCTATTCGCCTTTTGAGGCGATCTTCCGGCTCCCCTCCTACCGGACCAAGGAACGGCTGATCACCGGGCAGATGAAGGAACTGCTGGAGATCTTCGGACTGTCCGAGGAACGGGATAATCTCGCTTCCAACCTGCCCTACGGCGCGCAGCGGCGTCTGGAGATCGCGAGAGCTCTTGCAACACAGCCCAAACTCCTGCTGCTTGATGAGCCAGCGGCAGGTATGAACCCGCAGGAGACGCAGGAACTCATGGCAATGATCCGCAAGGTGCGGGATCATTTCAACACCTCGATCCTGCTGATCGAACATGATATGAAACTGGTCATGGGGATCTGCGAGCGGATCACCGTGCTCAATTACGGCATGATGCTGGCCCAGGGGACGCCGGAGGAGATCCGGTCCAACCCCGAGGTCATCAAGGCATATCTGGGAGACTGACGGATGCTTAAGATCACGGATCTGAAAGTAAGCTACGGCATGATCGAAGCCATCAAAGGGATCTCCTTTGAGGTCAATGACGGCGAGATCGTGACGCTGATCGGCGCGAACGGCGCCGGAAAAACGACCACGATGCACGCGATCTCGGGACTCCTGAAGCCCCGCGCGGGGAGCATCGAACTGGACGGGCAGGAGCTGACGAAGCTCGCGCCGCATAAGATCGTGTCCATGGGTCTGGCGCAGGTGCCGGAGGGCAGGCGGGTGTTCGCCCAGCAGACGGTGGAGGAAAATCTCACGCTCGGCGCCTATACCAGAAAGGATAAGCCGGGGATCGCAGCCGACATGGAAGAAGTGTTCGCACTTTTCCCGAGGCTTAAGGAGCGCAGGAGGCAGATGGCCGGGACGCTCTCCGGCGGCGAGCAGCAGATGCTGGCCATGGGCAGGGCGCTGATGGCGAAGCCGTCGATCCTCCTGATGGACGAGCCCAGTATGGGATTATCGCCGCTTCTGGTATCGGAGATCTTCCACATCATCGAGGAGATCAACAGCAAGGGGACGACGATCCTCCTGGTGGAACAGAATGCGAAGCGCGCGCTGGCGATCGCGGACCGCGCGTATGTACTGGAGACGGGTCTCATCACCCTCGCCGGGACCGGCGAAGAACTGGCAAACGACGAGCGGGTGAAGAAAGCGTATCTGGGAGGGTAAAGCCATGTATGTGAAGGACCATATGACAGCAGATCCCATCACTGTTTCGGGGGATACGGTGATCTCCAAAGCAGTGGAGATCATGCGGAAGAACGATTTTCACCGGCTGCCGGTGACCGACGCGGACGGGAAACTCGTCGGGCTCATCACCGGCGGACTGGTCGAAGAGCAGAGCGGGCAGAAGAACACCTCTCTGTCCATCTTTGAGCTCAACTACCTGCTCTCGCGCACCACGGTCTCGGATATCATGATCACGGATGTGAAGACCGTCGGGGCGGATGTCTTCCTGGAGGAGGCGGCGCAGCTGATGATCGATAATGAGATCGCGGTGCTGCCCGTTGTGGATGACGGCGGACGTGTCACCGGCATCATCACCGAGAAGGACATCTTCCAGGCGTTTAACGACCTGCTGGGGCACAGGCACCGCGGGACGCGCTTCGTCATCCAGTGCGAGGACCATCCGGGCTTTCTGGTGGGCGTGACGAAATGTTTCGCGGATAACGACGCCAATCTGGAGTCCCTGGCGGTATATCATTCCGCGACGCGCGGAACGGAACTGGTGCTCAAGGCCACCGGCGGGATCTCCGTGGAGAGCATGACGGATATCCTGAAAGACGCGGGATACACGATCACCGGCATCGCACAGACCACGGAGGACGGCACGGTGAAGCATTACCCGGCTCCGGGGGTATGAGGGGGAACGGATCGCAGCCGCGGCGAAGTTTGCACATAACGAATATTCATAAAGATTTCACGGATTTGACCTTGAAATTTTGATGTCTATTCGTTAGAATATCATTTGCTGGTCGCGGTCGGGGTGTAACTCCGGCGCACCGGCGGGAACCATTAATTTCATCTATATGCAGGAGGAAAGACCATGGCAGTAAAAGTAGCAATCAACGGTTTCGGACGTATCGGTCGTCTTGCTTTCCGTCAGATGTTCGGCGCTGAGGGGTATGAGGTTGTCGCGATCAACGACCTGACGAGCCCCAAGATGCTCGCGCATCTGCTCAAGTATGACACCGCACAGGGCGGGTATGCCGGCAAGTTCGGTGAGAATCTCCACACGGTCGATTTTGACGATGATGCGAATACGATCACCGTCGACGGCAAGACGCTCAAGATCTACAAGGAGCCTGACGCCAACAACTGCCCTTGGGGCCAGATCGGTGTGGACGTCGTTCTGGAGTGCTCCGGCTTCTATACCTCCAAGGAGAAGGCACAGGCGCACATCAACGCCGGTGCGAAGAAGGTCGTCATCTCCGCTCCCGCGGGCAATGATCTGCCGACCATCGTTTACAATGTCAACCACACGACCCTGACCAAGGACGACAAGATCATCTCCGCGGCCAGCTGCACCACGAACTGCCTGGCTCCCATGGCGAAGGCCCTCAATGACTTCGCACCGATCCAGTCCGGTATCATGTGCACGATCCACGCCTACACCGGCGACCAGATGATCCTCGACGGCCCTCAGCGCAAGGGTGACCTCCGCAGGTCCCGCGCGGGTGCCGCCAACATCGTTCCCAACAGCACGGGCGCTGCCAAGGCGATCGGCCTGGTCATCCCCGAGCTCAACGGCAAGCTCATCGGTGCGGCACAGCGTGTTCCCACCCCGACCGGTTCCACGACCCTGCTGTTCGCTGTCATCGACAAGGCGAACGCGACCAAGGAAGACATCAACGCGGCGATGAAGGCTGCCGGCAACGAGTCCTTCGGCTACACCGAGGATCAGATCGTTTCCTCCGATATCGTCGGCATGCGCTTCGGCTCCCTGTTCGATGCCACCCAGACCATGGTTTCTCCCATGGAAGACGGCAAGACCCTCGTCGAGGTCGTCTCCTGGTATGACAACGAGAATTCCTACACCAGCCAGATGGTCCGCACGATCAAATACTTCGCGGAGCTCGGCTAAAGTCCGTCAAGCGACTGAGTGTAAAAGCGGTCCGGTCCCTGTGGACCGGGCCGCTTTTTGAGTAAACAAGAGGAGGTGTTTTTCATGGCATTAAACAAGAAAACCGTAGACGATCTCTCTGTCAAGGGCAAGCGCGTACTGGTCCGCTGCGATTTCAATGTGCCGCTCAAGAATGGCGAGATCACCGATGAGACCCGTATCGTGGCGGCTCTTCCCACCATCAACAAGCTGATCGAGGGCGGCGCCAAGGTCATCCTGTGCTCCCATCTGGGCAAGGTCAAGAACGGCCCCAACGAGGGCGAATCCCTGGCACCGGTCGCAAAGCGTCTCTCCGAGAAGCTCGGTAAAGACGTCAATTTCGTCTCCGATTACAACGTGACCGGCGAGGCTGCCACGGCTGCCGTTGCCGCCATGAACGAGGGCGATGTGGTGCTTCTGCAGAATACCCGTTTCCGCGGCAAGGAGGAGACCAAGCCTCAGGATGCCGGCGAAGCCTTTGCCAAGGAGCTGGCGGACCTCGCTGACGATTATGTCTGCGACGCGTTCGGTTCTTCCCACCGTGCACATGCTTCCGTGTCCGTCGTGACGAAGTATATCAAGGAGAAGGGCGGCAATAACGCGGTCGGTTACCTCATGCAGAAGGAGATCAACTTCCTGGGCAACGCCGTGGAGAACCCGGTGCGCCCGTTTGTCGCGATCCTGGGCGGCGCGAAGGTTGCGGATAAGCTCAACGTCATCAACAACCTCCTCGAGAAGTGCGACACACTCATCATCGGCGGCGGCATGGCTTTCACCTTCTTAAAGGCAAAGGGCTATGAGATCGGCAAGTCCCTGGTGGACGATGAGAAGATCGACTACTGCAAGGAGATGATGGACAAGGCCGAGAAGCTCGGCAAGAAGCTCCTGCTTCCCGTTGACACAGGCGTTGCGGTTGCGTTCCCGGATCCGATCGACGGCCCCATCGATGTGACCTATGTCGATTCCGATAAGATCCCTGCCGATCAGGAAGGTCTGGATATCGGACCCAAGACGCAGGAACTGTTCGCCGAGGCGGTGAAGTCCGCCAAGACCGTTGTCTGGAACGGACCGATGGGCGTTTTCGAGAATCCCACGCTGGCCAAGGGCACGATCGCTGTCGCCAAGGCGCTCGCCGAGACCGATGCGACCACGATCATCGGCGGCGGCGATTCCGCGGCGGCCTGCAATCAGCTCGGCTTTGCGGATAAGATGAGCCACATTTCCACCGGCGGCGGTGCCTCTCTGGAATTCCTCGAGGGCAAGGAGCTGCCCGGCGTGTTTGCTGCGGACGATAAGTAGGCGCTTAGCGAAAGGAGAACATCATGGCGAGAAGAAGGATCATTGCCGGCAACTGGAAGATGAACATGACTCCCAGCGAGGCAGTCGCACTTTGCGGCACATTAAAGGATCTGGTGAAGAACGACGCGGTGGACGTGGTATACTGTGTGCCCGCGATCGACATCGTCCCCGTCGCGGAGGCGGTCAAGGGGACCAACGTGCATGTGGGCGCCGAGAATTTCTACATCGAGGACAAGGGCGCCTACACGGGCGAGATCTCCGCGCCGATGCTCAAGGACGCTGGTGTGGAGTATGTCATCATCGGACATTCCGAGAGAAGGGAATATTTCAAGGAGGATGACTGCTTCCTCAACAAGAAGGTGAAGAAGGCTTTCGAAGCCGGCATCACCCCCATCCTGTGCTGCGGCGAGAGCCTCGAGCAGAGAGAGATGAACGTGACCATGGACTGGATCCGTCTGCAGATCAAGTCCGACTTAAACGGTGTCACGGCTGACCAGGTGAAGACGATGGTGATCGCGTACGAGCCGATCTGGGCGATCGGCACCGGCAAGACGGCCACCTCCGACCAGGCGCAGGAGGTCTGCAAGGGCATCCGTGACCTGATCGCGGAGATGTATGACCAGGCGACGGCGGATGCTGTCAGGATCCAGTACGGCGGCTCCATGAACGCCGGCAACGCGGCGGAGCTGCTCGCGAAGCCCGACATCGACGGCGGCCTGATCGGCGGCGCTTCCCTGAAGCCCGATTTCGGTCAGATCGTGAACGCCTGACGGGAACGGCCTGCGCCTGAACGGCGCTGAAGAGAACAGGAAAGAGGTCTGTTGTGAACGAGGCAACAGACCTCTTTTTCGGGAAGGAAAATGAACGGCAAAGCAGTTGCGGCATTGATGAAATGGTATGACGGGAACAGGAGGGTGCTCCCCTGGCGGGAGGACCCGGCGCCTTACCATGTCTGGATCTCGGAGATCATGCTGCAGCAGACCAGAGTGGAAGCGGTAAAGCCGTATTATGCGCGGTTTCTTGAGGCACTGCCCGATATCGCGAGCCTCGCCGCGGTATCCGACGATGCGCTCATGAAGCTCTGGCAGGGACTGGGGTACTATTCCAGAGCCCGCAACCTGAAGCGTGCGGCGATCCTCATCATGGAGGAGCACGGCGGTGTGATGCCCGCCGATCCGGAGGAACTGCTCCGGCTCCCCGGGATCGGCAGGTATACGGCGGGCGCCATCGCGTCGATCGCCTACGGCCTGCGTGCGCCCGCGGTCGACGGGAATGCGCTCAGGATCTGGACGCGGATCCATGCGGACGATCGGGATATCTCCGCGGAGCGGACCAAAAAAGAGATCACCGCGGAGATCGCGGACATCCTGCCGGAAAAACCCCATGCGGCCGGACGTTTCAATCAGGCCCTCATGGATCTGGGAAGCATGGTCTGCCTGCCGAACGGGGAGCCGGCATGTGCTGCCTGTCCGCTCGCCTCCTGCTGCGCGGCACACCGTGCGGGCAGGGAACAGGACTATCCGGTGACTGCGAAGAAGAAGCCGCGGCGTATCGAGAAACGCACGGTCTTCGTCATCGGGGACGATACGTGGATCCTGCTGCGCAGACGGCCGGACAACGGCCTGCTGGCGGGACTTTATGAACTGCCCTCGGTGGAGGGCCATCTGAATGTAAAGGAGGCCAAACGGTTTCTGGCCGGTCTCGGGATCGGCGCCGTGCGGATCACGCCGCTGCCTCCGGCAAAACATATCTTTACCCATATCGAGTGGCGGATGACCGGATACCGCATCAAAGTTGACGAATGGGCATCTTTTTTTCAGGCGGATACCGGTCTGATCCCCGCAGGAAAGCAGGACATTTCAACAAAATATTCAATTCCGAGTGCTTTTTCAAACTATATGTTGTATATCGGGTGATTTTGAAAATATCGAAAATTTATATTTGACATTTCGTATTTTTGGTCGTAAAATAACGAATGTTACAGATGAAACGGGGGAGTTCCTGTCTGCACTCTTTAGGAGATTAGTGACATGCCAAGAAAGGCAACCATCACCCAAAAGGAAATCGTCGGGGCTGCTTTCAAACTCACAAGAAAAGAAGGGTTCGAAGCCATCACTTCCCGTAAGCTGGCTGCCGCTGCCGGCTGCTCCACACAGCCGATCTTCCGTATCTATGAGGGGATGGCGGATCTGAAGAAAGACGTGTATGACAAGGCGGTGGAATTCTATGAGGAATTCTATGATGCCGCCGTGAAGTCGCATGAGATCCCGTTCGTGGACCTGGGGCTTTGCTATATCAATTTCGCCCAGAAGAACCCGCATCTGTTCCGCCTGCTCTTCCTTTCGGAAAAATCGGAAGGAGAGGAGGAGACCAAGAGCATGTATGACCTCGTTAACGGCGAGGGAGGCCATATCGCCGCGGAGCTCACCAAGGCCGGTGACATGGGCGCTCAGAATGTCCAGCATCTCTTTATGCAGATGTGGATCTTTATCCACGGCGCCGCATGCATGGCGGTATCCGGGGATTACGATCTCGCGGACGAGGACACGGTCTCTCTGCTGACCGCCGCCTATCACTCCTTCTCCGGTGTC
>JAFXTJ010000019.1 GCA_017535945.1 Lachnospiraceae bacterium | reverse complement strand
GGGGAAACCATCTGCTTCATGACATCGATCAGCGTCTGCTGCCCGTTGGAGCGGTTCTCGCCGATCAGCCCGACCACGCGGGCGTTGGCGGCTTTCACATCGCTGAAGGTATCCTGCGTCAGGTCAAAATCATAGACGGACATATAGATGTCCGCGATGGAACCCATCTGATGGTTCAGGATCTCGGCCCGTGACAGCGCCTGATCTCTGGCGCGCTTCTCCGCGTCGATATTCTCCAGCATCCACAGGACATGCGTGATATGTCCGGACTTGTCCCGTCTGGACACCACATATCTGGCTCGCACCCAGATGTTGCCGTAGCTGAAATACTCCAGCGTCAGCGTGTCGCTGTTGGCGAATTTGCTGTCCGGATCGGTCAGGTTGCAGAAATCGATGGCCGCCTTCTTGGTGGGACTCTCCGGCAGGCCGCTCATGATCCCGTAGAAAAGTTCCTGCATGTTGTGGTCGCAGGAATTCACCGCCCGAGCGATGGCAGGATTGGCATTGCGGATCGGGACGACGGAATTGTCCGGGATGTTGATCTCGTCGAGACAGATATAGAAATTGGCTGCCGAGGACAGCTGCGCGTTCAGGCGGTCCGCCACGGCGTTGCGGCTCGCATAGCGGGCCGTGATGAAGAAGCCGAACAGGATCATCAGCACCGTCAGGATGATACTGATGATCAGCATGGTCCAGAACACCGGCGTAGCACCCGCTGAACGATATAGATTGACACTGTAGGCGATGACCAGTGCGATGAGAGCAATACTGAGAGCGGCGGAAGACAGAAATCTCAATAATCCGCCGTTTGCGAGCACTTCCTTGAATGTGATCTTATCTTCTTTCATTTTGATCCTCGCAGATACCGTTGCAGACAAAAAATAACGCAGATTAATGATAACACAGGCTTGCTGAAATGTCATCCGCTGAGAGAAAAATGGTGAATCTTCTCAGAAATGTGAAAACCGCTCAGTTATTGCAGGAGACACATCACCGTGCTAAAATGATATCTGTTTGCTGACAACATCAGGGAGTTCATCATGAACATACAGGCGATCACGGTATCCAACGGATTGGCGAGCGCACTGCTCGTGATCCTGCTGTTTTCCAGATATGTGACCAGACAGAACAGACGGCTGGAGGATCATCTGTTTTCCGCGATGATCATCCTCGGGATCCTCGGCGGCTGCGTCGAGACCAGGAGCTTCATCATTGACGGCAGGCCGGGGGTCGCCGCCCATTTCGCCAATATCCTTGAAAACAGTTATCTGTATGCATCGACTCTCGCGATCTCAACGCTCTGGGTCCTGTATGTCGATATGCGGCTCTACCGCAGCAGGGTGCGCCTGCTGTCGAAGTACAGGATCCTGCTCATCGCCTCGGCTGTGATGACGGTCCTGCTGGTCATCAACATCTTCGCCGGTTTCTTCTTCACCGTCGATGCGAACAACATCTACCGCAGGATGCCGATCAGTTACATCTTTTATCTCTATCTGTTCATCGCGATGTGCGTGAGCGTGGCAACGCTGCGCAAATACTGTGCGGAGTACGGCAGTGTGACCTTTTTCCCGATCTGGATGTTCCTCATTCCGGTGCTCACCTGCTGTATCCTGCAGGTCATCTTCTTCGGGATCGCACTTGCCTGGGCGGGGGTCGCACTGGGATTGACCGCGATCTATATCAATATCCAGAGCCAGCAGGCCTTTGTGGATACGCTGACCGGGCTGTACAACCGCCAGTTCATCGAGCATCAGATGGTCGTCATGCGGTCGGATAAGCGAAACACCTATTACGGGATCATGCTGGATATCGATTATTTCAAGGAGATCAATGACAGATTCGGACATTCGGTCGGCGACGACGCGCTCTGTCAGGCGGCCAACATCTTCCGGCGCGCTGCCATGCGGGATGCGCAGGTCTTCCGGTTCGCCGGGGACGAGTTCATCATCATCATGAAGACCGATGACGAATCGACGGCCATGCATATGATCGACCGGATCCGCGGCGAGATGATGCGGTTTAACGAGTCCGGCGAGCATCCGTACACGCTGTCCTTCTCCATGGGGATCGCCCGGTTTGATATGGAGGTGGATACGATCGATACCTTTATGCACAAGATCGATGTCTCCATGTATGAGGACAAGAAGCGCAATCATGAGCGGATCGACAGGGAACGCGCCAAAGCAGCGTCCACCACATAAAAAAGGAGAAGCATGACATGAAGAACAAGACTGCACAACCCATCACAAAACAGATCGCGGTGACCGCGATCCTGCTGGCGATCTGCATCCTCAGCCAGTTCCTAAAGAATCTCAGTGTCTATGTCACGGGCCCGATCGTCAATCTGTGCCTGATCATGGCGGCCATGAGCGTCGGCCTGGTATGGGGTATCATCCTGGCCCTCATCACACCGGTCACGGCGTTTCTTATTGCCGCTTCTCCCGTGATGACGGCGGTCCCGGGGATCATCCCGCTCATCATGCTCGGGAATGCGGTCCTGGTCGTATGCGTATACTTCCTGTTCCGTCCGGCCGTGACCGGGGGCAAACCGCTGATCAGCATCCGGTCCCTGCTCATGGCACTGATCAGCTGCGCGGCCAAGGGGGCTTTCATGGGACTGACCATCGCCCTGTGGCTTCTGCCGACCTTTATCCCGGAGGCCAGCCCGCTTCGCGGCAAAATGCCCGTTTTCCAGACGACCTTTTCGCTGACGCAGTTCATCACCGCCGTCATCGGCTTCGTCTATTTCTTCATCATCTGGACGCCGTTAGGCAAAAGCCTGGCCTCGGACGAGTGAACGGCAATTGATTTTTTTCCCGAAAAGTTATATGCTATTGGCAGTATGTGATCATGCAGGATACATACACGGCATAATGGAGGTGTGCGATGAGTCTCGTCAGAACAAATGATAACTGTATCGGGTGCAACCGCTGTATCAGAGCCTGCAGCTGCATGGGGGCCAATGTGGCGGTCGAAAAGGGCAGAGGCAATGTCATCGATGTCGATCCCGACAAGTGCGTCGCCTGCGGCGCCTGTCTGGACGCCTGCGAACACGACGCGAGAGAGTATATCGATGATGTCGAGAGATTCTTCGAGGATCTGAAGAAAGGTGTGAAGATCTCGGTCCTCATCGCTCCCGCGTTTCTGGCGGATTATCCGAGGGATTACGAGAAATACCTCGGCATGCTCAAGAAGCTCGGCGTCAACCGCTTCATCAGCGTATCCTTCGGCGCGGACATCACGACCTGGGGATATATCAAGTACATCACGGAGCACAATTTCTACGGCGGGATCTCCCAGCCCTGCCCGGCGGTCGTCGGTTACATCGAGCGCTATACGCCGGAGCTGATCCCGAAGCTGATGCCGGTGCAGTCGCCGATGATGTGCGCGGCGATCTATGTGAACAAGTATATGAAGGTGGCTGACAAGCTCGCGTTCATCAGCCCCTGCATCGCCAAGAAGAACGAGATCGACGATCCCAACAACAAGGGATATGTGTCCTACAACCTGACCTTTAAGCATCTGGTCGACTATCTGAAGAAGCACCCCGTGAGCGGGGCGTCCCCCTATACGGACGAGATCGAATACGGTCTGGGCTCGATCTATCCGATGCCCGGCGGACTCAAGGAGAATGTCTACTGGCTCCTCGGCGAAGACGCGCTCGTCAGACAGATGGAGGGCGAGCATCATATGTATGAGTACCTCCGCAGAAACAAGGATCTCTTAAAGAGCGGCAAGACGCAGTACCTCTTCGTTGATGCATTAAACTGCACCAACGGCTGTCTGTACGGCCCCGGCACGGAGGCCCGGAAAGACATGTCCGAGGATGTGTTCATGGCGATCCAGAAGATCAAGGCGGACAGCAAGAACAACTCGAGGAGATCCGCGTGGGGGAGGAACCTGACGCCCGCAAAGAGACTGGCGGCGCTCAATAAGGAGTTCGCGAACCTCAATCTGAACGATTTCCTCAGGAAGTATACGGACCGCAGCGCGAAGTGCGGATATAAGGAACCCGATACCAGGGCACTCGAGGAGATCTTCCGGCAGCTCAAGAAAGATACGAAGGAAAAGCGCACGATCGACTGCGGCTGCTGCGGCTATGATTCCTGCCATGACATGGCTGTCGCGATCTACAACGGCTTCAATCACATCCATAACTGTGTACATTTCATCAAGGACCGCGCCTATGAAGAGAAGGACAAGGCGGTCGAACTCTCCGAGGAAGTGACCCGTACGCAGGAGGAGATGCGGACGCAGAAAACCGCTCTCGCGGATGAGATCGGTGAGAACTTCGGGATCCTCAGAGAATCGATCGGGCAGATCGAGCAGGCGAGTGAGGACAACGCCACCCAGACGGGCGGTATCTCCGATGAGATGAGAGAGGTTGAGGCGTTTGCCGCCGATATGAAGGAGGTGCTCGCCAGGATCGAGGGCTACCTGAACAAACTGGAAGCCAATAACACTGCCGTTATCGCGATCGCTTCGCAGACCAATCTGCTCGCGCTCAATGCCTCCATCGAGGCAGCCAGAGCCGGGGAAGCCGGCAAGGGCTTTGCGGTCGTCGCTGACGAGATCAAGAAGCTCGCGGAGGATTCCAAATCGACGGCGGATGACAGTAATGTCAACAATAAGGACATCAAGGAGACGATCGAGCATCTGATCGAGGAATCCGGCAAACTCTCCGAGATCGTGGACCGGGTCAACGGCAGAGCGACCAACCTCGTCGCTTCCGCCGAGGAAACCGCCTCCTCCATCTCGCTCGTAAAGGATACCGCGGAGAACGTGGAGAATTCGCTGAAGCAGATCCTCGAGAACTGAGCGGTCCGGATCCGGACGATCATACAGACCAAGAACTGCTGACCGCACCGCGGTCAGCAGTTTTATTTTCAAACCGTCTGTTCTGTGGTATGATAAAAGTACTATGGATAAATCCCGGCCGGTTCAGATAACACATAAGAAATTCCCGAATATGATCCCCGTGATCCGGATCATCTTCTTTGTCGTGCTGTTTGCCTCCTTCGCCGGTCTCTTCTATTTCAGCAGTATCGACCGGTCCGAACCCATTGAGAACAAGGATCCGCTGTTTATCGGGGAATGGGCCGTCACCGGGCCGGACGGGGAGACATTCCGGGCGGGTAGTTCCTACCGGAATGACGGCAAAAGGACCGGTATGTTCACCATGGTATCGACACTTCCGGAGATCCCTTCCGATGATTCCTGGTTCTGCTTCATCGTCGGCGGAGATGTCGCCGTATACATCAACGGTGAGATGCGCAAGGATTTCATCGCATCCAGAGATGTGGTGGTCCCCGGCGGGTGCGTGAAGAGATTCTATATGCGGGTCCCGCTCACCACGGCAGATTCCGGCGCGGAGGTGCGGATCGTCCGCAACAGCACCACCAGATCCGGATTTGTCTATCAGAACACATTCGTCGCGGACAGCGGCACGTTTTTCGATTTCATGATGTCACGCTACGGCATGTCCGTGCTGCTTGAACTGATCCTGCTGGTCTTTTCCCTGGTCATCGTGATCATCAGCCTCGTCATGATGTTCATGTACAGGAGACGGATCGAGATGCTCTACGGGGCGATGTCGATCTTTGTGATCGCTGCGTGGCTCATCACCAATTCCTTCCTGTATCCGTTCCTGTTCGGACATTATCATGTGGACGGTGTCATGAACTACATGCTCTGTCTCATGATGCCTTTCGGGCTGGCGATCTATCTGGATGCGCTGCAGCACGGCAGATACCGCGGGATCATGAGCGCAGTCCTGTGCGTGTCGACCGTCAATCTGATCGTATGGCCCATCCTGCACTTCACCGGTACATTCCCGTTCCCCGATGCGCTGCTGCTCATCGACCTGTTCCTCGGTGTGGAGCTGCTGACCGTGGCGGGCGTCATGATCGCGGATCTCATCCGCGGCGGTATGAAAGCCTATAAATACACAGCCATCGGATTCTCCGGATTCCTGGTATGCGGGCTCGGCGAGATCATGGTCCTCAATTTCCTGCCGATCGTCAACGGCGACATCCTGATGCTCACCGGTCTCGCCTTTATGCTCTCCCTCACGGTCGTCCAGCAGATCATTGATCTGCGCAAGGCACGCGAGGAAGGACGCAGGGCGATGGATCTGTCGGAGGCCAAGACGAGGTTCTTAGCCAACATGTCGCATGAGATCCGCACGCCGATCAACGCGATCCTGGGCATGAACGAGATGATCCTGCGCGAGAACAGAGATCCGGTGATCAGTGATTACGCAAACAGCGTCAGGAGTTCCGGACAGATGCTTCTCATGCTCGTGAACGATGTGCTTGATTTCGCCAAGATCGAGGCGGGCAAGATGGAGATCCACGAAGCGGAGTTCACCTTCTCCTCGCTCCTCAAGGGCATCATGCCGATGTTAAAGGAGCGGGCGGATGAAAAGGATATCAAGCTCCGGATGTTTATCTTAAGCGAGGTGCCGGACGGGATGATATCGGATGAGTTCCGCATCCGGCAGATCCTGATCAATCTGATCAACAATGCCATCAAGTACACCGACGCCGGTTCCGTGGCGCTGATGCTGGGCGGAGACTATGCCGGCGACGACTCGTTCCTGTTCCGGATGAGCGTTAAGGACACCGGACGCGGGATCAGCGAGGAGGATCAGAAGCATCTGTTTGAGGCCTTTGCCCGCGCCGACGTGAAGAAGAACCGGAGTATCGAGGGAACCGGCCTGGGACTGGCCATCGTCAAGAACATCGTCGACTCCATGGGCGGCGAGATCTCCGTCAGCAGCAGATACGGCGAGGGCAGCGAGTTCACCGTCTATCTGCCGGTCAGGATCACGGACAGGACACCGCTCAGAGAGGACTATGAGAAACAGGCGGCAGGCGGGAACAAGGCGGAACGCACAGCAGCTTATATCGCCCCGCAGGCTAATGTGCTCGCCGTGGACGACAACACCTCGAACCTCAAGATCGTCAAGCTGTTCCTGAAGCGCGTCGGCATCGTGCCGGAACTGTGCGGGAGCGGATCTGCCGCCCTCGAACTGTGCAAGAAGAAGAAATATGACCTGATCCTGATGGATCACATGATGCCGGAACCCGACGGCATCACGGTGCTCGGGATGATCCGCAGCGATTTCTCCTCTCCGAACAGGGACACACCGGTCGTCGTCCTGACGGCCAACGCGGTCGCAGGCAGCGGGGAACTCTATGCCAGGGCCGGTTTTGCCGATTATCTGACCAAGCCGATCGATTCCGCGCTGCTGGAGAAGACGGTCAGGAAATATCTGCCTGAGGATAAGGTGTTACCGGCGGGAGAGGACGTCTCCACGGAACAGCCCGCGGACGGAGCGGATGTCCATCCGGTCCGTCGCAGACTCGGCAGGATCGAGGGACTGGATTATGAAACGGCACTGTTCCACGCAGGCGGGGATGAGGATCTGCTGCAGGAGATGGTCGGCGCCGTCGCCGCCGAATGCGAGGAAAAGATCGCCGGGATGAGGGAGGATATGGCCGCGGAGAACTGGGAAGGCTACGGTGTGACCGCCCATGCGATCAAGGGCCTCATGGCGACGGTCGGTCTGCAGGACCTGAGCGAGCGGGCGAAGAAACACGAATTTGCCGCGAAAGGGAAGGACATCGCGTTCATCAGGTCCGACTGCGAGGCTTTCCTTGAAGCGTACCGCGAGGTGTGCACACTGATGGAACAGGATGATTAGCGGATAAGGAGCACTCAGGGGCATGTATCGTTTCGTTATCTTTGTCTTATACTTCACGATCGTCGGAATGTTTCTGGTATGCTGCTTCGCACTGAACAAGTGGAAGAGCAAGCTGCATACCTATCTCTTTTTCAGTGCCGTCTCCAACCTGGTCTACAATACGGGCTGCCTCCTCGAACTGCACGCGAGAGATGAGGGCACCTATGTCGCCGCGCTGAAGATGGGATATCTCGGCCGTCTGTGGGTGGGATTTTCCCTGGTCCTGTTCGTGGCGGAGCTCTGCGGATTTCATCTGCCGGACATTCTCAAGATCGGCGCGGCGGTCATACATTTCGTGATCTACCTCACCATCCTCAATCTGGAGACGAGCGACCTCTATTACAACTACATGGAATTCACGATGGACGGGGAATTCCCCAAGCTCCTGCACAGCGGGGGACCGCTCTATTATCTGCAGACGGCGATCAATCTGATCTACGTGATCGTGGGCTGGGGCATCATCATCCGTGCGTTCATCCGGGAGAAGAAGCCTTTCATCAAACAGCGCTACCTGATGATGACCATCGCGCTGCTCTCCATCGGATCGACCTACATCATCTATTTTTTCAAGCTGATCCCGCTGGCGCACAAATTTGATGTGATGATCATCGGATACGCCGTGGCGACGGTCTTCATGCTGATCGGCATCGTCAGATACGGGTTGCTCGATCCGACGACCGTGGCCAAGAACTATGTGGTGGACGAGCTCTCCGAGGCGGTCATCGTCGTGGATGCCGAGGACAATATCGCCTATTGCAACAACCCGGCCAGGGATCTGTTTCCGGAGCTCGCCGCGGAAGAGAAGGACAAAGACGTCAGGAAGACGCTGACGGAGAATCTGCGCAGCATGACGGAGGCCGGGGATCCCGTGCACCGGAGAGGCAGGATCTATACGCCCAGATCCAACCGGCTCACCGCCGAAGGCAATCAGGTCGGGACGCTGTACACCTTCTCCGATGACAGCGAGCATTACCGCTACATGGACGAACTGAAGGCCGAGAAGCGCAAGGCGGATGATGCAAACAGAGCGAAGTCGCAGTTCCTCGCCAACATGTCCCACGAGATCCGGACCCCGATCAATGCCGTGCTCGGCTTCAATGACATGATCCTCACGGAATGTGCGGACGCGGCGGCGGAGCCCTCGAACGCGGACGGGCCCGTCCGGACCGTGCTCGATCATATCGGCTTTTACGCGGGGAATATCCAAAGGGCCGGCGGAAACCTCCTGTCGATCATCAATGATATCCTGGATCTGTCCAAGATCGAGGCCGGCAGGATGGAGATCACGGACGGACCGTACCGGCTGGGACAGCTGTTTGACGATGTCAGCAGCATGATCGCCATCAAGGCGAGGGACAAGGGACTGTCCTTTGTATCGGAGATCGACCCGGCATTGCCGGATGACTTAAGCGGCGATGTGGTCCGGATCCGTCAGGTGATGACGAATATCCTCTCCAATGCGGTGAAGTACACCGATAAAGGCAGTGTCACGCTGCATGTGCGCGGCGAGATCCACAGGGAAACGGGAGAGCAGGTGCTCTCACTGTCCGTGGAGGTGCGTGATACGGGCATCGGGATCCGCAGGGAAGACATGGACATGCTGTTCAGCAAATTCCAGCGGCTGGATATGAACCACAACAGCACGATCGAAGGGACCGGACTGGGACTCGCGATCTCCAGAGAGCTGGTGACGATGATGGGCGGCACGATCGATGTGGACAGCATCTACGGTTCCGGATCGGTCTTCACGATCCGGGTCCCGCAGAAGATCCTGTCCGATGCGACGATCGGAGAACGCCGTGCGGCGGCGGAAAGCGATACGCCGGAAGCCGGTCATGTCATGAAGCCCTTTACCGCTCCGGATGCGCGCATCCTGCTGGTCGATGACACGGAGCTGAACCTCGTGGTCGCCAAGGGGCTGCTGCAGAAGACGCAGATCCGGATCGATACCGCCGAAAGCGGAGAGCAGGCACTGCGGCTCACCGCGGGGATCCGGTACGATCTGATCCTCATGGATCAGCGCATGCCGGAGATGGACGGTACGGAAGCAATGACACACATCAGAGCGCAGGAGGACGGGAAGAACCGGGATACACCGGTCATCTGCATGACGGCGGATGCGATCATCGGCGCGAAGGAACGTTATCTGGCCGAAGGGTTCACGGATTATCTGTCCAAGCCGGTCGACAAAAACGAGCTTGCGATGAAGATCTCGAAATATCTGCCGCAGGATAAGATCCGATGGGAGGAGAGCGGACCGTAAAAACTGGTACCCAAATCCGTGATTTTCTGCTATGATATGCATCAAATTGCATGGACAAGGGACTGTCCGTGCGGAGGATATCGATCAAAAGAAGGATGGAAAGAAATAAAGACCAAAAAAGGCAGGAAAAGCGCCAGAACTGCACTGATCGCGATCATGGCGGCCATTGTCGTCATCCCGGTCGTGGCATTGACACTTCTGTGTCTGTCCAACACGATCAGGCAGGGGACGGACAACGCCAATGAAGTGAATACGGCGCAGGCGTCCATCGTCGAGGAAGAGCTCAATGTCATCCTGGACAAGAATATCGCGGCCCTCAAGTCCGTGGCGTCTTCGCCTTATGTGATCGACTAGCTGGAGGGTGTGACCTCCGGAGAAGAGGTGGAAGCCAGGATCCTGCAGCAGCTGCTGGATATCGACAAGCACATGGCAGACAACAACTCTACCGCCGTGACCGGTACGGACGGAATGCAGCGGATCCGTACGGTCGGTAAATGTGTCGACGTCAATGAGCGTGAATACTTCAAGGCCCCGATGGGCGGCGCGGATTATTACATCAACGACCTGATCATCTCCAAGTCTACGGGCACGGCCATCACCACGGTCTCCGTTCCGGTCTATAATCATGACAAGAGCGCGATCATCGGTATCTGCCAGAGAAATATCGATACCGGTGTCCTGCACGACATGGTCGCGGCGGAAGTGACCCAGGACAGACAGGAGATCGTCGTCGTGGACAGGACAGGCACGGTCGTCGCCCATTCCGTCCGTACCATCGATGTGGAAAATCCCGAGAAGCAGGATCAGAACCCGTTCTATACCGATTCCCGCGGGGATGTCAACAGCGGCAACTACGTATCCGATTTCATGGGCGATACCTGGATGATCAGCTGGACCAAGATCCCGAGCTGCGGCTGGATCGTCGCATCCTGCCGTGTGAAGGAGGTCGCTCTTTCCAATGTCTACAAGACGGCGATCGGACAGGCGGTGTTCGGCCTGATCTTTATCATCGCCGCCATCGTGGTCGCGGTATGGTTCTCCCGTTACATCACGTTGCCGCTCGGAGAGGTCAACAGTTCTCTGGCCGAGCTGGCGGAGGGACGTTTTGCCAAGATCGATAAGTATACGGAACGCAGGGATGAGTTCGGCGAGATCATCCGCAGCACGAACAACGTGATCGGCAAACTCGACGGCATCGTCAGCGGTATCGTGAGGGGTGCGACGGATATCGAGACATCAGCGAACCAGCTCGCCTCCATGTCCGGCCAGATCTCCCAGAATACGGTCGATGTGTCGAACGCGGTGCAGGAGATCGCGAGCGGCGCGGCCACCCAGTCCGAAGAGATCTCGCATGCCAACATCAGCATCGAGAATATCGGCGAGGCGGTTGAGTATGTGCAGGCTTCCACAGCCAGCCTGAGGGATATCGCGACCCGCATGCAGCAGTCTTCCCATGAGTCGGTCGAGAACCTGTCCGAACTCAAGAACAGCAGCGAGACGATGAACAGCGCCATCAACAACATCTCTGACAAGATCAGCGCGACCAGTTACGCGGTCGAGCGTATCAACGGCATGGTCGAGGCGATCACGAACATCGCCACGCAGACCAACCTGCTCGCCCTGAACGCTTCCATCGAGGCCGCCAGAGCCGGCGACGCGGGACGCGGCTTCGCCGTCGTGGCAGAGGAGATCGGAAAGCTCGCTTCGGATTCCAGCGAATCCGCGAGCCAGATCCGCACCGAGATGGACGCACTGCTCAAGGAATCCCAGGAAGCCGTGAGCATGGCGGGAGACGTGCAGGATACCAACAACAAGCAGCAGGCCGTGATCGATGCCACGTATGCGAGCGTAAATACCATGATCGAGGATATCAACAAGACGGTGACCGGCGTGGATACGATCTCCGCCAACGCCGAGGCCTGTGTATCCGCAAAGAACATCGTGGTCGATGCGATGACCTCCCTGTCCTCCATCTCCGAGGAGAACACGGCGAGCAGCCAGGAGACCGGCGCCGCCATGCAGGAGCTGTCCGCAACAGTCACCACGCTTTCGAGCAGCGCCGAGTCCCTGAACGGCATCTCGGACGGCCTGGCCAAGGAGATGAGCTTCTTCGCCCGGTCGACAACGGATTGACGGAAGAACACGAAGCGGGAGAGAACATAGATTTAGAAAAAAGCGGAGAAAACCGGAAAATCCGGCTTTCTCCGCTTTTTTAAATGATGTTGCAGGGAATATAGTTATTATTTGCATCCAGCGGAAAAGGCTTTTCTGTCATGCAGATAACGCCTCCTTCTCCGATCTGCAGAGAACTTTTTTCAAGCAGATGGAAGGAGCGGATCGAGTTTTTCTCCGGATTGCTGCCTTTTTTGATCTCCAGCGGATGAAGGATCCCGTTTTCCTCCAAAACGATATCGATCTCTTTTTGATTCGTATCCCTGTAAAAGGTCATGTTCATTTTGCTCTTTGCGTATGAATACATCCTCAGGAATTCAGAAACAACATAATTCTCAAAAAAATGTCCGCTTGCGGCTCCGTTCATCAATGTTTCCTTACCGGTCCACATGGACAGGTACGCAAGGAGTCCGGTATCACAGAAGTACAGTTTGGGCGTTTTTATCAGTCTTTTCAATTCGTTATTCGAGTATGGTTCCATTAAATAGATAATCCCCATTGACTGCAGGACCTTTACCCAGTCTTTGGCAACAGGCACAGAAACATTTCCCGCCAGCGCTATATCAGAGTAGTTGAGCAGATTCCCGGCAAAGGCCGCACATGCGCGAAGCACCTTTCTGAAGCCTTCCGTATTGCTGATACCGTTATCATCCACCGCATCCCTCATAAGATAAGTCTCTATGTATGACTCATAGTATTCCATGCGTTGTTCATCGGTCATCCCTATAGTGCCCGGCATTCCTCCTTCCCAGATATGCGCATAAACATCCTGTATATTGTTGGGCGGAAAGTTCTTTGCTCTTTCCGATAACGCATCAAATGTGAACTCCATTTCTCCAAGTTCACTCTTTCCCGCTTTTTCACGTTGGGAGAGACTGAACATCTTCAGGATGCATATGCGGCCCGCAAGCGAATCTCTCGCTTCCCGCAGCAGTTTTTTACTCTCTGATCCGGTGAGCCAGAATAAACCGGCTTCATCCGAATCATCACATATCATCTTGATGTGTTCAAACAGTTCCGGAGCTTTCTGAACCTCGTCGATCAAAACAGGCGGCTTATACATCTGAAAAAAAAGACCGGGATCGCTTTTAGCCAGTTCGCGATCTCTTGCATTATCCAGATTGACATAGGTCCTGCTCTCGCCGGCAGCCATTTCTTTAAGCATCGTGGATTTGCCGACCTGTCTGGCTCCCGTGACCATAACCGCCTTGAACACTTCGTTCATGGCCATAAACTTTCTTTCGAGTTCCCTTTTGATATATTCCATATGTATCCTCCGATCCATGTGTGTTTAGGTTATTTTAAATTTCACTTTAAATTAAACTGATTATAACAAGCTGAAGAGATGATATCAAGTTTAATTTAAAACAGATTTTAATTAAACTTAAAATGACGCTTTTAGGGTATCAGAATGACTGTATGAAAAAGGTACTATATCCTCCGGGCTCTCTCTGTGATAAAGTCAGCATAGAACCATCGATCCTATATAGTAAAGGAGACCAGCTATGAAAAGTCAAGGCTGAAAAAAATAAATATTTTTGTTTTTCTCAGACCGCAAAATAGGTTGACCTTAACAAACCTCATTATATGAGGTTTTGAAAACAGTATTGAACGGTCGCGTTACTTCAGATCAAAGGCAACGTTATCAGAGAGCATCTTGTAGATGATGCGAACAAGCTTTCCGGCACAGTGCCCCAGCGCGTTGTAGTGGGACTTCCCCTCCGAACGTTTCCGGGCATAGTAATCACTAAAGGTCTGATTGTTTTTGACAACGTTGTGAGCGGCATTTACCAGCGCGAAGCGCAGCGGTCTTGATCCGCGCTTAGACATCTTAGTGTGTCTTGCTTCGAAACTGCCTGACTGATAGACAGCAGGATCCAGACCGGCAAATGCGAGTACCTTTGATGGGTTAGAGAAACGGGATATATCCCCGATCTCACCCAGTATCATGCCTCCATTGATGGCTCCAATGCCAGGGATGGTCATGATGACGGAATCCAGGGAAGAAACAAGCGCTCCCATATCGGATTCCACTTTTGTTACTTGCTTATCCAGAAGCTCAATTAAATCAATGGTCTGAGTGATCTGGGTGGCAATAGAGCTGTCATTAATACCGACAGACTTCTGTGCAAGAACTCTTAACTCTTTAGCGGTATCTTTCTTGAAATGGCCGTGGGAAGCGACTTCAAGAAGATGTGAAAGATGAGTCATATGCATAGAAGCGATCATACCGGCGGTAGGGGCTTCCTTGAGAAGCGCATAGCAGCTCTTATGATGAACGCCGCTAAAGAAGTACTGGATTTCAGGAAAAGCCTGATCAACGTAAGAAGTCAACTGGATCTTAGCCTGTGTACGCTTCTTGATCAGTTTCATCCTGAATCTGCCGAGTTCTTTAAGATGAAGCAGAGAGATATCGTACTTCGTAAAGAAACGGGTCGGATTCATCATCAGTGCCTTAGCAATGACTAAGGTATCGACCTTATCCGTCTTGGTCTTACGGATGTTGTTTTTCCGCAAGGTCGAAGTCTGGATAGGGTTTATGACACAAACCTTGTAGTTGTTTAAGACAAGGAACTCAACAAGGTTGTTGCCATAGTGGGCCGTTGATTCAAGACCTATGATGAGCTGATCAGGATCGAAGGAATCGAGACTGGATTTCAGCTGATAGAAGCCATCATAGTCGTTCGTGAATTTGAACGGCTGGAGCACTACTTCACCATCTGAGGAGACCGCAGAGGCGAAATGGTTGAGCTTGGCAATATCAATGCCGACGTAGATCATGAACCCTCCTTTCCGAGTGTATCGGATGCTGTGACAATCCACAGGCGTTTATCTTCGTAGACTT
>JAFXTJ010000004.1 GCA_017535945.1 Lachnospiraceae bacterium | reverse complement strand
CAGTATCTGGAGCTGGCGGGGAAGCCGCTCATGGTCTATGCCCTGAACACCTTCCAGCACAGCTTTGTGGAGGAACTGATCCTGGTGGCGGCACCGGGTGATGAGGACTATGTGCGCCGGGAGATCGTCGCGAAATACGGTCTTGATAAAGTGAAAGCCGTCGTTCCCGGCGGACGCGAACGCTACCATTCCGTCCACTGCGGCCTGCAGGCCGTGACGGATGCCGGTGTGATCCTCATCCATGATCTGGCAAGACCCTTCGTGACGGAGGAGATGATCCGCAGGGCGGTGGACGAAGCGATGGTTTCACGCGCCGCCGTGGTCGGGATCTCCGTGAAGGATACCATCCGCATCACGGACGCGGACGGATACGGTGTGGAGACGCCGAAACGGAGCACGCTCATGGCGGCCCAGACCCCGCAGGTCTTTGAGGCAGCCCTTGTCAGGGAATGCTATGACAGGCTCCTGGCCGAAGAGGA
Source organism: Lachnospiraceae bacterium (assembly GCA_017535945.1). Classification (GTDB taxonomy): domain Bacteria; phylum Bacillota; class Clostridia; order Lachnospirales; family Lachnospiraceae; genus Butyrivibrio. The sequence goes on along the minus strand of JAFXTJ010000004.1, from coordinate 3,070 downwards.
GGCGGTTCTGTCGGGCGGCACGGAGATCACCGATGACGGTCAGGTGGTGGAACTCTTCTCCGATGTGCGGGTGAAGATGGTCGGGGGCGCGGCCTCCAATATCAAGGTCACCGTCCCGGAGGACCTGACGGCGGCGGAGGCGATCTTAAGGAAACTGTATGCGAACGGGGAACTGCGTGCCCCGGAGGTGTGTGTATGAAGATCTTTCTCGAGGTGCTGGGACATGTCCTGCCCTTTGTGGGGGCGTTTCTCGCGGACCTGATCCTGACGAAGTTCTTAAGCAACGAAAGACTGCACGGCAAGCTCCATCTCGTGCTGCTGCGCTCGATCATCCGGATCGTGATCTGGGGCGCCGCGGTCATCACGGCGGTGTCCTTTATCCCGAAATTCACGAGGACCTGGGAGACGGTGATCGCTTCCTCCGGTGTGGTCGCGGTGGTGCTCGGTCTTGCGGCCCAGTCGACGCTCGCCAATGTCTTCTCCGGGATCGCGATGTCCGTCACCCAGTCGAGGCCGTTTGACATCGGAGACCGGATCCAGATCGGTACCAACGATCCCGGTTTTGTGGTGGATATCACATTAAGGCATGTGGCGATCCGCACCTTTCAGAATGAAGTGATCTACGTCCCCAATTCCGTGGCGGGGAGCTCGACGATCATCAACTATACCAAGATGACCTCGTATTCCTATCCGATCGTCGTGTCCGTGGCCTACGGGACGGATGTGGAACGGGCAATGAAGATCATGAGCGAGGTGATCGCATCGCACCCGAAATACGCGGGAGAGGGCGATCCCCCGATCCTCTGCAGGGAACTGGGGGATTCCGGGGTGACGCTGAGGGGCATGATGACCACGGGGATCTTCGGTGACAATCCGACGGCCTGTTCGGACTGCCGGGTGGAGATCCTGAAGCGCTTTGCGGAGGAGGGGATCGAGATCCCGTATCCGCATATGGATGTGACAATGCGGGGAGAAAAGGAGGCAAGCAGATGATCAGATTGAAGATCCGCGGGGAACTAAAGGATTATCCGGAGGGGACCACCTACGAACAGATCGCGGAGGAATACCAGAAGTACTATGATCAGCGGATCGCGCTGGTCAAGTTAAACGGCAAGATCCGGGAACTCATGCATGAAGTGGAGCGCTACGGCGAGCTGACCTTCCTGACCTGTGCCGACCGGGCGGGGCACAAGGCCTATGTCCGCACGGCACTCATGCTGATGATCAAGGCCTTCCGCGATGAATTCGGCGTGACGGATCAGCCGGTGGTCAAGGTGGAGTTCACGCTGGGAGCGGGATATTACTGCACGATGCGGCCGGGCTTTACCGTTGATGAGGGAATCCTCTCCCGCGTGGAGGCAAGGATGCACGAGCTGATCAAAGCGAAGACGCCGATCAGCAAGAAATCCCTGCCTCTGGATGAGGCGCTGCAGATCTTCCTTGACCAGGGCATGACGGACAAACTGAAGCTCTTCCGCTACCGCAGGAGCAGCTCGGTGAATGTCTACCGGCTGGATGATTTCTGCGATTATTTCTACGGGTACATGCTGCCGGATCTGTCCTACTTAAGCGCCTTCGCGCTGAAACAGTATGAGGACGGTTTCCTGCTGATCCTCCCCAACAGACAGACCCCCGATGAACTGCCGGAATTCGATGACAGGCAGAATCTCTTTGCCCAGATGGTCATGGGTACCGAGTGGGGCATGATGATGGGGATCGAGACGGTCGGGGATCTCAACGATCTGATCGTCCGCGGAGAGACCGAGCAGATCATCCTCGTGCAGGAAGCACTGCAGGAACGCCGGATCGGAGAACTCGCCGAGAAGATCCATGACAGGGAGGGCGTGAAATTCGTCATGATCGCGGGACCCAGTTCCTCCGGCAAGACCACCTTTGCCAACCGCCTCTCCATCCAGCTGCGCACCTACGGTCTTGTACCGCATCTGATCAGCCTCGACGATTACTACAATGACCGGGACAAGGCACCGCTCGACGAGAACGGCAAGCCCAACTTCGAATGTCTCGAAGCCCTGAATGTGGAGGGCTTCAACAAGGATATGGTGGAACTTTTAAACGGCGGCGAGGTGGAACTGCCCCGATACAACTTCCTCTCCGGCAAGAGCGAGATGAGCGGCCGCAGGCTGAAGTTAAACCCCGAGGACGTGCTCGTGATCGAGGGAATCCACGGTCTCAACGACAAGATGAGCTACGCGCTTCCGGCAGAGAGCAAGTTCAAGATCTACATCAGCGCGCTGACGACCCTCTCCATCGATCTGCACAACCGGATCCCCACGACGGACGCGAGACTCCTGCGCCGCATCGTGCGTGACGCGAGGACTCGCGGCGCCACCGCCGCCCATACCATCGACATGTGGGACAGTGTCCGCGCCGGCGAGGAGAAGTACATCTTCCCCTTCCAGGAGAGCGCGGACGAGATGTTCAACTCCGCCCAGATCTACGAGCTCGCGATCTTAAAGCAGTTCGCGGAGCCGCTCCTCTTCGCGGTCCCCAAGGGCACCATCGAATACGACGAGGCCAAGCGCCTCCTCAAATTCCTCGACTACTTCGTGTGCATGGACCAGGACGCCCTCCCCAAGAACTCCATCTGCAGGGAATTCGTCGGGGGGAGTTGCTTCCGGGTTTAAAGGCGCGGCAAGCGGCGGGAGGATCACACGGCACAGAACAAGCGGGCATGTTACATGACATGCCCGCTTGCTTGATGAGTTTGGGAAGAGACTGCCCGGAATGTGTTGGTTCCGCCGGGTACCTGCAACGTGCGCAAGACGGTGATTTCAGGTACCCTGAGTGGGCCGTCCGGTCGCTTCGCGGAGATGGCTGACCGTTGCCGGGTAACTGCAAACGCGGGAAATCAGTGTTTGCAGTTACTATGAGCGCGTGGCCCACTCGCTACGCGGAGAGAAATGCTCGTTGACGGGTACCTGCAAACGCGGGAAATTGGTGTTTTCAGATACTCGAGTCAGTCACCCGGTTGCCCACGGGAGAGATAGCATCCACTGTAGGGTACCTGCAAATCAATGGTAGCAGGGTTTTCAGTTACCCCAAGCAGATT
>JAFXTJ010000018.1 GCA_017535945.1 Lachnospiraceae bacterium | reverse complement strand
ATCTCCGCCATTCGGGTGATATCGCCGTCTTCATAGGCCTGCGTCAGCTGTTCGCCTGCCGCCGCGGCATAAGCCGACGCATGCGCCTGCTCCTCGGCGGTCAGAAACAGTTTCGGCTTGTCCCTTGTCTCCCGGATCAGTTCCGCGACCCCCAGAGCAGTGATCACCAGCAGGATCACCAGGATCGTCAGGACGAGCTTCGTGCCTCCGGCCAACCCCCTTACCAGCGCCCTGGTAGGTTCCTTCTTCGTCTCCTCGATATCCCTGCGGATCGCTTCGAGGTCTGTCCGGAATTTCCGCTCCGCGCCCTCCCTGTTGATATAGCCGCAGTACGGGCATCTGTCGGCGTCCCGGTCGATCTGCGCCCCGCAATTGGGGCAAACGACCGGTCCGGGTACGGGCTGTATCTTCTCCGGCGGGTTATTGTTATAACACATCCCATTCCCTCCGATCAGCAAAGATCCATCCTGACAGCCGCATTTTCCACGGCCTCATAAGAGCGTCAAAGGCACGCCGGCGGCGCTTTCGGGCGACGCTCACAGCTCCGCGAGCCGGAAATCCCTGATCCTGCCGTATACAGGCGGGGCCTCCACTCTGAGACCGATCACCGCCTGTCCGGCTTCCGGCACCTCCGCCTCCAGCGCGGTGCGCACATAATCGATATCCGAAGGATAAATGGCTTTCTCACAGACGATCTCCTCATTACAGGTGATTCTCTTGAAAAAGAGGGTTACTCTGACACCGGTGGTATTGGTTCCCCGGTATTCCACGGACAGCCGGTATCTGCCCGCCTTTTCGATCCGGATATCCCTGCTGACCTCAAACCGGAAATTGGAAAGACTGGAAAAAACAAGCTCTCCGTTCTCCCGCTTTACCTCCACGCTGTCGGGCTTTTTCCAGATCCACCAGCACGAGGCCTCATCCGCGAGATCTCCCGCAGGGATCAGATCTGTCCCGGCGGGAGGGAGGTCCTTCGCCTTCCTCCTGTAGAGGGATGCGATATAGCCGTCGATATCGTCAAGAGGCGGATGCGCCGGATCAAAATCCCGGAAAGCGGCAAATGACGGAAGGAGTCTCCCCTGTGTATCCATCATGCCCATATTCTCATCCCAGCTGCTCAGGTCTTTATCCGTAAAACAGAGCGGTTCCCAGTAAAATACGCCGCTCCTCTTCTCCCCGGAAACCTCCGACGCGATCTGCATCACCAGAGAGAGCGCCTTATACTGCTCGTCAATCCCGGCGGGGAAGCCTGCCATCTTCATCATGTCACGGTTGATATGCTCCAGCGGGCAGTGTCTCCAGGGATGCGCGGTCTCCACCACATACACGGGCAGTCTGTACCGGTCGATGAGCTGTGTCATGGAATCCTTAAGATCCTTAAACGTACCGTGCCAGAAGGAATAGAAAGAGATCCCGATGACATCGATCCTGTCCATTCCCGCGGCAAACATTGCATCCAGCCAGTCACGCAGGCTGAAGAAGCGTCCGCCCTGATCCAGATGGATCATGACCTCTATGCTTTCCGAAATATCCCGCACCGCACGGATCCCCGCGTTGACGAGCGCCGCAAGGGACGGATAATCGGGGACGGCTCCGTCGGGAAAGAGCATGCCGCTGCGGATCTCGTTGCCGATCTGCACCATATCGGGCAGCGCATCGTTTTTGGAGAGCTCCGCCAGCACATGATGCGTATAGTCATATACCGCCTGTGTGAGCCCCTCAAAATCCAGGTCCTTCCACGCAGCGGGCTTGTTCTGCTGTCCGGGATCCGCCCAATAGTCGGAATAATGGAAATCCAGCAGGAAATGCAGATCCCTTTCTTTTGCCCTGCGGGCCATGGCAATGGTCCGCGCGAGGTCGCAATACCCTCCGGATTCCGGCACATTGGAGGGTTCGTTCCAAATACGGAGACGGATCGCGTTCACCCCGTACTTCGTAAGCAGTTCCATGGGGTCTGCGGGGGTCCCGTCCATATCCCGGAAAACAAGGCCCTTTTCTTCCTTCTCTGGAATGCTTGAAATATCGACGCCCTTCAGAAACCGCGGTTTTTCAAAAAGTTCTCCGATGACGGGCTTTGCCCCGGGTTTACTGTGGCGGGCGCGTTTTACCTCATACATATACTTGTCTGCCATCACCAGATACTCATTGGGGCTGCGGGAGGATCCCGGATCCGTGTAGATCACCCCGATGCTCACCTCCATGTTGCGCGCACTCAGCACGTCGTGGACACGGCGGGTAAAGCGGTTCACCTTTTCTTCGGATGCATAGGGGATGAAAACGACAAATTCGTCGCCGCCGAAACGGTAGGCGTAGGAATCTCCAGGCTTGTAGGCGTTGATCGCCGCGGATATGGCAAGCAGCACCTGATCCCCGAAGTCATGTCCGTACGTATCGTTGATCGCCTTGAAATGATCGACGTCAAAGAAACACACGGCACAGACCACGCCTTCCCTGCGGTAGGTCTCAAACCGGGGCAGGATCATCTCGTTGTAGGTGACCCGGTTATACAGCCCGGTCAGGACATCCCGGTTATACAGCCTCCTCATCCTGTCCGCCGCGTTTTCCAGCTGTGTCCGGATGAACAGGTTCTGGAGCCTGTTGATAAAGGTGTGGTGCGCGTCGTAGAACAGATAATGGTCGTAAAGAAAAGCCGGCTCCAGTAATATGGTCATGCCCACTCTCTGGTCACGGAAATGGATCGGGAAGAACATGAAATCCCTTGCCTGTTCCGAAGACGCGAGGTATTCCCTGACATCCTGATACGTCCTGACCGAATACAGACGTCTGCCGTGATCCTCGCCTGCCACGACGACGAGGGAATCCGTATCCAGCCTGTCCACGGAAAAGCCGCTTTCGGGCATCGCCTCCAGAAGCGCCCGATCCACGCAGATGAACAGGCCGGCACACTCGAGGTTCCTGATGTATTCCGCAAAGCTCTCGAAAAGCCCGCTGATATTCCGGCATTCCGCAAAGCGCTTTTCCAGCTCCAGCGTGTGCTCCTCATGGCGGTCCAGTTCCACCTTGTAATCGATCTGCCATTTGGCGTAATCCCGGTAATCGACGAGACCGGTATTGGGACAGCCGCAGGTTTCGGCGGGGATGATCTCACTTTGCATGTAGGTGTAGATATCCACTTCCTCATGGTTCATCAGGGCATGGAGCACCTCAAACGCGCGCCGGCTGAGCGTGCCGCGATTGTGATTGACACTCGCGATCTGCGGCTTGTAATAGGCGGCCTTGTCCAGGTTGTCAAACCCCGTGACCCGGAAATCCCGCGGGATCTCGTACCCCCGCCGCATCGCCTCCTTGCAGATCCCCGCCGCGATATTGTCATTGGCGCAGATAAAGACTTCGGGGAATGCCTTCCCGGCTTCCATCCATTCCGAGAAATAGCGGACGCCGGTATCGAAATCAAAATCGCCGAACATGTAATGATCCTCCGGGACCGGCAGGCCCAGTTCCTCCATCGTCTCACAGAACGCCTCAAAACGCTGCCTGTTCTCATAATGGTAGGACGGTCCGCCGGCGAATACCATGTCCCGGCATCCGTGGACGTCATACATGTGCCTGACCATGTCACGGATCAGATTCTTATTGTCATTTCCGACGTAATGGAAGCCCTCGACATAATATGCGATACTCACAACGGGCACGTGCACCCGTTTGAGTCTTTCGACCGTTGCTGCGATGATCCCGGGATCCTCCGTATTGTTGCAGTCAAAGATAAAGCCGTCGAAGTCATCGTAATCGATCTGTTCATAGAGCGCGTACTCGCCCTTATTGTACTTTTCATCATGGCTGAGATTGCCGTTGGTATTATAGGTATACAGGCAGATGTCGACGCCGAGTTCCCGGGCGCCCTGCATGATCCCCGCCACCCAGGCATACGTCACATATCTCCGCCACCCATCCGTGATCAGCGCGATCTTTTTCATCCGTTTTCTCCGTTGTACAGATCCCTGCCGGGAGCCACGGGGGCGGGTTCTCACGCCTGTGCCATGGCCGCCTCGTAATCCCTGACCTGCGCGATGAGCCTGCGTGATTTGATCTCCGCCATGGGGAAGAGATTCCTCGCCAGATCGCTCACCCGCTCATCGGTCGAGATGAGACGGATCCGGTCGATCCCGTCGACGCAGGCGGCCAGGCCGCCGGCCGCAGCCAGCAGCAGGGCCGTGGTCTCCCGGTCCGACTCGGAATAGAAGAAGACCGGGAACAACGTCCTGTTCACCCGTTTGGTCAGCAGCAGACCGCAGGGTTCCTCGCCGTCCAGCAGCACACTGCTGATCTCCGCATCATACCCCTCGATATCGCCCGCGATATCAAACAGGCTGTAGGCGCCCGTCCTGCCGGAGAGCTGCCCGATCACCTTGTTGTTCTTGAGCGATGCCAGCGTCACGGCAGGGGGATAAGAGGCAGGATCCTCCTTAAACAGCGGATAATTGAAGATCTGTTCCGGATAGACCTCCCACTCTCCCGGCAGGTCCTCCATCTCCTCAAAAAACCGTTCCTCAAAATAGATCGCCGCCCGCTCCATGACCGCGCGCAGATCCGTCTCCTGAATGAGGCGTGCCGCCACACGCGGGAGATCATAATGCCGCGCCGTCTCAAAGAGCCTGACGAGCAGTTCCTCGCCGACGCCGCAAAACCGCTTCTCCGGATCGACGCAGATCCACTCCGCGGTGACCAGCTCCTTATCCCTGCTGCCCACCAGCAGCCCCAGCGGTTCGTCCTCTTCCCCCGTATTCACCGTCGCGGCGTAGGCAAATCCGCCCGGCAGCCACGCCCTGTCCATGAATCCGTAGGGATCCAGGTGTGCAAAATACTTCGCCTCATCCTGCCACAGTCGTGTGATCTTCATCTCATCCTCTCCGATCTGTTGTTACGCCGGCCCGTCATACCGTCTTCCCCAGCAGGGTCTCTGTCAGCGCCGCCGGCACATCGTCTTTCCTGCTCGCGTATGTCTGCACATGCAGGTCGATCCTGCCGTTTTCGTGCGCCGCGTCATATTCCCCGGCCGCGTCCTCGACCAGGAGCCTTAACAGCTCCAGCGCGGACCTGTCGCCGTTCTCCGTCAGGAGCACACAGCTGTCATGCGCCGTCCGGATAAGCTCCGCATTGCCGGGCGCCTCCTGCTTCAGGATCGCGACCAGCGCACCGGGATCGCCCCCCGCCGTAAAGGTCATCGCGTAACGGAAGGTCCGTCTGCCGAGCAGTACCTGTTCATGCAGATAGCGCAGATACTCCTTATTGCACAGGCCCGTCTCCCGGTCCTCAAAACGCCATTCGCTCACCAGCGAGAAATACAGGAAGACCAGCCCGATGGAGATCCCCAGCGCCGCGGCGGAATACGGAGTCGTGAGATCCACAATGCAGGCGGTCATGGCCGGTATGAGAACCGGTGCGATCCGGAAGAACCGGAACCGGTGTCCCTTCAGGTGATAGACGATCGTCTGAAACAAAGGGACCAGCAGGTAGAGGAATTCCACCGCCATGAGCACATCGTAGATCACCGTCCCGGTATAGGTCAGATCCTCGTTAATGGTAAACACGATCCCGGTGAAGAGGTTGACGATGAGCAGCAGCGCACAGAGCCCGAGAGGCGCCGTCAGAAACGCGATGGTGCGGATCAGGCGGTCTCTGCTCCCGTAGAGTTTGAAATCCACGTACATGACCCAGTGAAAGACCAGCACCAGCATGGTCATCTCCAGCAGGGTCTTCGAGATCCATGCCGCGGGTCTCCCCCAGGAAAAGGTCTGCCCGTGCAGGGAGTAGCACACCATACTCAAGAGCGCCTCCGCCATCGCTCCCACACACAGGATCAGAAAGAGGCGGGCCGCGACGCTGCGTCTGCCGCGGAATCTCGAGGACAGACAGACCATTCCCAGCATCATGAGAAAGGCCATCAGATCGGAATAGATGATGACTGCATTCTGCTCCGTCACGATCATACGCTCTCCTCCTCATCGTAGAATCCGCGGTTCATCCTGAGGATCTGGATATAGACCAGACCAACCGCGTAGACAAAGGGGGTGGAAGAGATCCCTCTGGCCATTCTGCCCCCGAAGAGACGCACGATGATCATCAGGAGCATGGTCAGGATCAGGCGCGCATCGATCCTGGCCAGGAGCATGACGCCGATCAGCCCGTAGACCGCCGTCGCGAGAAAGATGACCGGATAGTATTCCCCGAAATGATACCGGTTGGCCTCATCGACCGTAAACAGGTACCGGCCGGGGAGATTGCCGAGGATCACCGGGATCTCCAGCACAAACGGAACCGCATACAGCGGCAGGCGCTTCCTTGTATGTGCGGGATCCTGATACGCTCTGGCGTCCGCGTACAGCACGAACAGAAACGCAAAGCATTCAAAGGCAAGGGTAAACAGCGTATCCCCGGCGATGATGAGATCGCCCGCCCGGGATACCGGGCTGCTCTCGAGCATGTTGTTCATGCCGTCAGCAAAGGCGGCGATGATGTCCGTGACGAGCATGGCAAAGAACAGCCTGTCCTCAAGCCTCCCGCGGATACGGTAGAGCCTGGTGTACAGCGCCATGCCGGCCAGCAGGAACAGCGCCGCGCTGCTCATGATCACGGTACCGATATTGACATAAGACCGGCCGGCCAGATCGAACAACATCCTCTCAGTCCTCCCTTCTCGTACCAGTCGTGACCGTCTCCCCTTTCTTATCAGGGAAGAACATGGATGCGAGCCGCATGGATGCATCGTTGTGTCTGCGCAGGATCACCCGCGTGTCCGCCGGATACTTCTGCACGGCTGCCTGTATGGACCGCCGGATCATCATTGCCAGATCCACGCGTGTGTCCGGACCGAAGCCACACAGGAGAGAGAGCAGGAGCTTCCCGGAAGGCAGCACGTGGACCAGCAGGAAACCGCTGATCTTGCCGTCCGTCATCAGGGCACTGGAGATATCGGGCTCAAAGAAATCCATGGGCAGATAGGCCAGATCCTCCATGATGCCCTTTTTCTGATGGAAAAGGGCGTCCATGATACCGCGCCGGTACTGCCGGACCATGAGCTCCCCGAGATTCAGGATGTAGGACGGCACCCTGCCTTTGGCGAGAAGCAATTCCCCCAGTTCTCCGACAGAGACCGTCACATCACGGCCTTCCTTCTGTTCGGGTGAGAATCCTTCGTCCGCAAGCAATCCGGCAGGCAGATCATCTCCCGGCAGTTCAAAAAAGGTCTGCGTGACGCGCTCCTCTTCCGCTTCTTCGCGGTACGCCCGGAACAGCTCCCTGCCTTCTTCCGTGCCGGGGGCGCAGAGCCACACGATCTCCGAGGACGTCTCTTCCCGGTCCTCATCGGCATCCTGCAGTTCCCAGATCAGCGCGGTATCCGGCTCGTCACCGCCCAGGGATATCCCCCGGTAGCAGGGCCGTCCGATATTCTCCGCGACATCCTCCGGGATCAGATCCCGATAGACCTCCAGATTCTCCGGCGTGATCCTCTCAAATCCCACGTTATCTCTCCCGATCTCCCCCGATCGTCCGTCTTACTGCTTCAGTTTGTTAAAGATCTGCTCGGCCGTCTCGCTGTCCGTCTTGCCGATCGCATCCTTGAGTCCCAGGATGGTCAGCGTGCACTCGGCCAGCAGTCTGGGCTGCTTGAGCGGGTTGAACTTGCTGGCGCTGAACAGGAGCGAATGCACGATGTTGAGTTTGAGATAATCCCCCATCTCCTCGTCGCGCTCAAAACCCTGACCGTTGCGCAGCAGCCTCACTTCCTTGCCGTGGATCTCCGTCTTGCCGCCGGTCTTCTTGTGCTCCTCCTTGTTCATGTACTTCTCATAGATGAGCTTGCCGTGCAGGTTGGATTCCCCGTCGATGAGCCGCTGCAGCGTGGCGTTGCCCGCCTCGGCGTAATAACCGTAGATCATCTTGCGGTCCGCGAAGCACTTCCAGATGAAGTCCGCGAGTTTGAAGGCCTTCTCGATGACCTTGTCGTAGCCCTTGAGACCGGCGAATTCCGTACCCTTGGCGGCCAGATCGCCGATGGTGGAGAGGATCTTGCGGCCCTCCTTGTCCTGCGTGAGTTCATTGGCCACGTTCATCAGGGAGGCGTTGTTGCCCCGGGCGTATTCGACCAGTTCCTTGCTGTACTTCTCGATATCGATACCGGCCATCTTGGTGTCGTCCTCGCTGACCGCTTCCCCGGCTCCCTTCTTGACATTCTTGAGCTGTATGATATTACGTGAGGAGTTGACGATCTCGAGGATCCCGCCGATGAGATCCGCGCCGGCTCCCACATATTTGCCTGCGGCATCCAGGAAATCCTTGCTCTTCTCCAACGCTTCCAGCGTCCCGTCCAGGATGTTGCGCAGTTTCTCGGGAATGTGACTGTCGATGCAGATCTTGTTGAGGTATTCCGCCTTCTCGTCCGACCAGGTCGAAGCCCCTTCGTAGAGCTCGCCGATCTTCTTGGCGCTCATGAAGCCGCCGAGATATTTCTCGATGTACTCGTCCGCCTTGACCAGTGCGGAGGGATCTTCGACGAGATACTTGTCGAGCATCTCCCGGACCCCGCTGCCCTTGCCCGCGTAGTTTAAGACCAGGTCCACGCAGCCGACGCCGGTGATGGCGTTCTCCTCCTTCTCTTCCTTCGCCTTCTTCTTGGCATCGCGGCGCTTCTTGTCGAGCTCCTTGAGTTCCCCGGAGAGGGCGTCCTTCTTCTCTTCCTT
>JAFXTJ010000017.1 GCA_017535945.1 Lachnospiraceae bacterium | reverse complement strand
AGCGCTCCTCCCTCCCGGTTTTTCATCCATTTGAGGAGCAATTCGAGGCTTTCAGATGTTGAATCAGGATTAGATATCACGTCCAAACCCAGTATTTCTGCGTCAAGTATTTCCATGATCTTGTGATACAGTGTTCCCCGTTCCGCTCCGCCGGGCCCGGGCAGCTGCGGTACCTCTCCCGGACCGGAAACCTCCTCATTTTCCGGACCGATCAGGTCATTTCTGCCGAAACTCTCCCCTTCCTCGTGCAGCAGCTTCTCTTTCAGCTCCGTGACCGTCGTCTTGATGCACAGGTTCTCCAGATCCTTGTGCGCATAGGAAAACCGCATGTTCCGCTCATATTCCTTCATTAAATAACTATCGATATTAATTGAATTGACCGAATCAGTCACGGCTTTTCGGAGCTCTTCCGCGTGCATTTTTCCCGATTTTTCGACTCCGGGTCCTCCTGTGATCTCCGGCTGTTCCATGCGGAACGGCACGCGCAGCTCCGGCAGCACCGCGCTGAGGAAATCAAAATAGCAATCCGCGCTGATCCGCTTCAGATAGGAGACGCCTGCGGGCGCGCCGCCGGTGGCGATCATCCGTCCCTGCCGTTCCTCCATGCGTTCCAGGAACTTCCTGCCGGCTTTTCCCTTCACACGGGCTGTCAGGATCAGCTTGTCCATGGCTCTCGTCATCGCCACATACAGCACGCGGAGTTCCTCTCCGAGACTGTCTTCATGGATCTTGTCCCTGATCGCAAGCCGCCGCAGCGTCGAGCGCTTCACTCTGTCCTCCAGATCCACCGCATGGGGAGCGACCCCGATCTGCTCCTCCGTCAGGATCTCGCTTTTTTCATCGTCGAAATTAAATCCATGCGTCAGATCACTCAGAAAGACCACGGGGAATTCCAGTCCTTTGCTCTTGTGGATGGTCATGATCCGCACCATATCCGCGTCGTCGGACAGCTCATTGGCTTCGCCGAAATCCACATCCGCCTTCCGGTACCGCTCCAGACGCTCCACAAAAGCGCCCAGGCCGTGTCCGCCGGAGGTCTCGAACTGTGCTGCCCGGATCAGCATCATCTGCACATTGGCCCGCCGTCTCGCTCCCGCCGGCATCGCTGCGACCAGCTCCGGGTACCCGGTCTCCGCAAAGATCTCTTCCAGCAGTTCCCTGACCGACAGCCTGCAGGAAGCATTGCGCCACTTCTCCAGCCATTGCTCGAAGTTCCTGCAATGCCGGATCAGTGACGGTGTATAAATATCATCTGTTATGTTATTCTCATCGCACCCGCCGCAGGCACAGAGCGCTTCATAGAGGGACAGATCCTGCGCCCCCGCGCCGCCGCGGATCCTCGCCAGTTCCTCATTGTCAAAACCGGCCAAGGCGGAATGCATCACCCCCGCGAGAGGGATATCCCGCAGCGGGTTTTCGAGCACGCGGAGCAGATCCGTCAGCACCCTGACCTCCGCGGCATCGAAGTATCCGTTCTTTGATTCCGTGCTGACCGGGATCCCGCGGTCCGTCAGCACCTGCCGGAACACTTCCCCGATACCGCGGGTGGATTTCAACAGGATGACGATATCCCCGTACCGCACTCTGCGGATGCCCCCCTCCTTATCCCGGACCAGTTCCTCTCCGAGCAGTCTGCGGATCCGCTCCGCAACGATGGCCGCTTCCCGCTCCGCCGCCGTTGCCGCCGGTCCGTCTTCCTCCGGCTGCGCCGCGTCACCGACCAGGAGCACCTCCGGTTCAAACCGGCCGTCCGTGGCCTGCGGCAGCTCCGCCGCGTCGCCGCCGAAACGCAGGTGCGCATCCGCATCATAATCCACCCCTCCGATATCACGGAACATGAGCCGGACGAAGACCTCGTTGACAAAATCGAGGATCTCGGGGCGGGAGCGGAAGTTCCTGTGCAGATCCACGCGGCGCTCCGCTCCCTGCCCGACCGTATACCGTCCGAACTTCTCCATGAAGATCTCCGGTCTCGCGAGCCGGAACCGGTAGATACTCTGCTTCACATCACCCACCATGAACCGGTCATGCTTCTCTCCGGCGATGAGCGAGAGGATCAGCTCCTGCACATAATTGCTGTCCTGGTACTCATCGATCATGATCTCGCGGAAATACGCCGCGTATTCCTTCGCCGTATCCGTCGGAGCCGGACAAAATGCCTCACTCAGATCCTCCGGCTCCCGGGCGAGGATCCGCAGCGCCAGATGCTCCATATCGGAAAAATCGATGATATTCGCGTCGCGCTTCGCCGATTCCATCCGCTCCAGAAACAGCTGCGTCACCCGGAGCAGCTCCGCCGCCGTCCGGGTCGCTGTCCGCTCATCTTCGAGCAGGACCGCCGGTGGGAACGAACAATAACGCTCGCTATTATATACTACAGCTTCCTTCGCGCCGTTCCGGAGAGCCATAGCCTCGTCCTTAAGCGCCGGATCCACCTCTTTGCTCCTGCAGGGCTTCAGCGATCCGAACAGACCATTTCCCGGAGCAAGACCTTCCAGAATTGTCTGCAGATCCTCCGCCTCATAGAGCCGGCGAAGCGTTTCGATATCACTTGTTATTGTATCACAATACATGCCGGGTCCGCCGGGAGACGATGCGATGTCCAGCGCCTCCTGCAGTTCCCCGATGACACCCAGGAGCAGTTTCCGGATCCGGTCGTACATCCCGCCGCTCCAGGAAAAATCTTCAAGGGAGGCCGCACTCTCCCGTTCGGCCTGTTCTCTGCAGGACTTCAGCCACAGAGCGGGCCAGGGCATGCTCTGCGCGAACCGGTAGAGTTTCAGGATCTCATCCTCCAGATTTTTATCGGTGCTGCCCGGCGAGATGCATTCCGCGAGATCCGGAAACGCCGTGCCGCTCTCCGCGGCATCCCGGTAGAGTTCCTCCAGCAGTTCCTGCAGCACCTCGGATTCCAGCAGCTGCATCTCCCCCTCATCGCTCACCCGGAATGACGGATCCAGTCCGATGGAGGCAAAGCTGTTTCTCAGCAGATACTGGCAGAACGCATCTATCGTCATGATCTTCGCATGGGGCAGGAGCACCTCCTGATGCCTGAGCCGCGTATCCGACGGATGCGACCGGATCCGGTCCGACAGAGCTCTGCCGATCCGCTCCCGCATCCCGGCCGCCGCCGCCTTGGTAAAGGTCACCACCAGGATCCGGTCGATATCAACGGGATCCTCCCCCTCCGAGATCAGCCGGACGATCCGCTCGGCCAGCACTGCCGTCTTGCCGGACCCCGCCGCGGCGGATACCAGCACATCCGCGTCCCGCACATCGATCGCTTCCTGCTGTTCGTCCGTGAATCTGATGGCTTTTCCGGTCAGCTTCTCACTCATGCAGCTCTTTCCTCATATGATCCAGCAGCTTCTCCCTGTCGCATTTGGTGATCTCCCGCATGGTATAGCCGGAGATCCGCTGATCGAAGCCGCAGATCCCGCGATATCCGCAGTTTCCGCAGGGATCCTTATCACCGTACCGGTACGGAAAAACACCGGCCTCGCCGTTCCGGATCCGCCCGCCCAGTGTGCGGATCTGATGATCCGTATAACGGGATGCCAATTCGAATTCCTCCGTGGTCAGCCCGTGAGAACCCGAATCAGGGGAACCGTCCTTCTTGAATCCGACCGGGAGGATATCGCTCTTTCCGCTTCCTCCCTCCTCCAATTCCTGGTCCATCATCGTCAGGATCCGGCGGTCGCTGTTGGCCACCCCCTTCATGGCCAGGGCTTTGATCCGGTCGTTTTCATTTTCAATAACGCTTGCTATTTTTTCCTGCTTCAGGACAGGATCGTCGATATGATAATAGAAGACTCCGGCCGGGACGATCAGCCGCTCCGGGTCCCTGTTCCGTTCGGCCTCGAGGATCGCCCGCAGATATACCATGAGCTGGAGGTCGATGCCGTGCACATACAGATTGGGATCCCAGTCCTGATGCCCGGATTTGTAATCGATGACACGCAGATACCGGGCCGGCTGGCCGTCAAAAACATCGTCATAAGCATCCAGCCGGTCGATCCTCCCCCTGAGGAGCATCCGCCCGTCTCCTTCGGTAAACTCCAGTTCCGAGGCAAACGGCCGGAATACACCTTTGGAGAACTGATAACGGATCATATGCACCGTGCGCACCAGTGTGCGGGTCAGACGCCGGAGCATAAATTGATAACGCATGTTACTTAATAAAAGTCCGTTCCGGT